>CAZWTM010000138.1:0-2511 GCA_964637385.1 uncultured Peptococcaceae bacterium | reverse complement strand
AGGAGGTACTTTTATTTTCAAAGTCTACTTTTTTTCATTACAGGAATGCTCCTATTTTTATTTTTACCCTTCTTTCAGAAAACTATCCCGTTAAAATTCATATAAAAATTTTGTAACCATCAATACTTTTTGTTATAATCAGCAATATAAAGATTTAGGAGGTGTCAGCTTATGTCCAAAAAATGGCAGTGTACCGTATGTAATTACATATATGACCCGGCGGAGGGTGATCCGGTGGGAGGTATCGAGCCGGGAACAAGCTTTGAGGATTTACCCGATGATTGGGCTTGCCCCGAATGCGGCGTTGGTAAAGACATGTTTGAGGAAATCTAACCCATGTAGAGGAATACCTTGAGGTATTCCTCTATACTTTTTTCTCTTCTAAAAACCTCAGGAGGGAAGGAGTAAAACATTATATGCAGAAATCATTAAACTAAATTTTATTCCCATAATTGTTATGATGGAGGAAATTTACCAATGCAGCATAGAGTTTTGCCCTACCTTGTTTTATTTTTAGGGGTTTTATCCGTTTCTTTTTCCGCCCCTTTAATCCGTCTTTCCCATGCTCCTTCGCCTATTATTGCCTTTTACCGCCTGTTTATAACTTGTTCTATCTTAGCTCCTCTTACCTTATGGAGAGAAAAAGATGCTTTTCAAACAATCAGCAAAAAGGATCTAAAGCTGGCACTTCTTTCGGGGTTGGCTTTGGCCGCTCACTTTATTTTTTGGATTTCCTCCGTTCATCATACCTCCGTAGCCAGCGCCACAGTTCTGGTCAATACAAACCCTATCATCGTTGTTATTTTATCTTATTTTTTATGGCGCGAAACACCCCATGCCCTTACCTGGCCTGGAGCCTTAACAGTCCTGGCAGGAATCGCCATGCTGAGCCGTCACGACCTAAGCATTGACGCTACTCACTTGTTAGGGGACATTTTAGCCCTGGCAGGAGCACTCTCTGTGGCTGTTTATTTCCTCCTGGGAAGGGTTTTGCGCCAGCAACTGTCTTTGGGCCTTTACACCACCATTGTCTATGGTTCCGCTACTTTTTTTCTTTTTATTTATTCCTTATTAATGAATTACCCCTTTTATCCTTATAGTAAAATAGACTGGTTCACCTTTGCAGGACTTGCCATCATTTCCACCATCGGCGGTCATACCAGTTTGAACTGGTGTCTTAAATATCTTCCCGCTTCTACAGTATCCATCGGTGTCTTAGGGGAACCTGCCATTGCCAGTGTCCTGGCCTGGGTTTTCCTTTCCGAACCCTTAAGCCTGCAACAGATGCTGGCGGGAACTTGTATCCTGACAGGCATCGGTTGGTTTATATACTGGCAAACAAAACCCAGGAACCCTCTCCGCTCCCTCTCTCCCTCTCCTAATAGCGACTAAAAAAATTCCTTTTATTTCCGTCCAACCAGGTTAAATGTTCCCCGGGCTTTGGCCACCAATTTTTCTTCTTTCTTTACGTCGCATTCACAGACGACTATACTCTTTCCCCACCTGATAACTTTACCTATTGCTTTAATTTCTTCTCCTGTGTCATTACTTCTCTTTTCTCGACAAAATCTCCTTGTAATAACGTGAAACAACCTCCCTCTTGTCCTAATTCTACGATTATTAAACTATTATGTAACCCCTCCCTCCATCAAATCATATGATAGGATAGACGAATTGGTTTACTCTATCTAAGGAGGGATATTATGCAAGATGCTACTTCTCAATGGTTTTTTAACTGCACCCCCGTAATTATGGATAAGGTCTGCGCAACAGGTAGAAAATGCTTCCATGATATTCACTATTTATTTGAAACAGAAACAGGCTTACCCATACCTGCAGACGCATGTCCTATCAACTGTGTAGTCAGCAACTTAATTATCTTCGGGGTTGGTTCAGAACCTCTGCCCAAGGGAGTATTTCCCCCCCGTAGAGTGGGTGGCTGCGTATTCTTTACCGTCCAATACCGTGTTCGCGTATGGTTTGAATTTTTTGATCCTGTAACCAATTGTACAGAGGTGGGCGTAGCCAATTGTGTCTTTGACAGAGAACTAGCTGTACCCATCAAGGATGTGGACGGTGGCTGCATCCTCTGCAATCCTGAAGCAACGGAATTGTGTATCCGGAGATTACAACTGGATTGCATCCGTGCCGTTGTTATACCGCGACCACCAGGATTCCCCAATACTTTCCCACCATTTGCCATTGAAGTAACGGTAGAAAAGGAATTTTTCGTTCTGGAATCGGGCCGCTCTATCATTTGCATTCCCACTTGCTTCAACGAATGCATCGACTTGCCTTTCCCCATTTTCCCAGGCCAATGTATCCCCTTCGAGCGTGAGGCCAAATGCAGAACCTTCTGCGAAGAAACAGACCTGGAACCCGGACGTTGTGCCCAGTGCCCACCCCCGCAGCCTTAAACTGTAATTTAAGAAACTCGCTGTGCGGCTTCGTTAACCGTTAACCGTAAACCGTGAACAATTTCTTAAATAAAATAGAGAGTTACCAGATAAC
>CAZWTM010000137.1:0-2889 GCA_964637385.1 uncultured Peptococcaceae bacterium | reverse complement strand
ATAAACTGGACACCATATACTGGCAGTTACAGGACATTATGAAGTGTCAGTAACAATATTAACACAAAAGAAATGCTACAAACTAAAAAATTTTATGGACTTTGGATATGTTATGCTATAGGTACTTTGACCGGTCTTATGGCAATTGGAATAACCAGCCCTGTCGGAGAAGAAGTTATCAAACTGGATGCCAAAACCACATCTCTAATGGTCTCCTTGTTTGCAATATTTAATGGAATTGGAAGGCCCTTGTTTGGCTGGATTACAGATAAATTGTATCCGGCAAAAGCGGCTGCCATGTCGTATTTACTGATAATGTTATCATCTGTTTTAATGCTTCTGGTAACAGAAGGGACAGTGCTATTATATGTTATCTCCTTTTCCTTACTCTGGCTAACCCTTGGTGGATGGTTGGCTATCGCCCCTACAGCCACAGCAACATTTTTTGGTCTGAAATACTATAGTAAGAATTATGGCTTTGTTTTTACAGCCTACGGTGCAGGAGCGATATTGGGTGTATTGATTTCTGGTGCATTCCAGGATATATTTGGAAGTTATATTTATGTATTTATCCCCATATTTCTTCTTGCAATTAAAGGACTTCTGGTGGCCATGTTTTTCTTAAAAGAAAAATGTTGTAGAGAGAACAATCTGCTTGTGTGAAGTATACTTCATAAAAATATATAGCCATCTCCTTCTCCATATCTTATAATAATGACTCAAAAAACCTGAGCAAAAGTATTCTCATATTTCTTATTTATTCTAGCAGGAGGAAGAATGAAATGAAATCATTCAAAAAAGTTATGGTGGCTAACCGGGGAGAAATTGCTATCAGGGTCTTCCGTGCCTGTGCCGATTTAGGCATCAGGACCCTGGCCATCTATTCTAACGAAGACAAATACAGCCTGTTCCGCACTAAAGCTGATGAGTCTTATCTGATCGGGGAACATAAAGGTCCCTTAGATGCTTACCTGGACATTGGCCTCATTATCGATCTTGCCCTGAAAAAGGGGGTGGATGCCATTCATCCGGGCTATGGTTTTCTTTCAGAGAATGCAAAATTTGCCCGGGCCTGCGAGGAAGCAGGCATTACCTTTATCGGCCCCACACCTGATATCCTGGAAAAAATGGGTGATAAAATAAGCTCCAAAATCATCGCCGAGAAAGTGGGAGTACCTACCATTCCCGGGAGCAACCATCCCATCAGTTCCCTGGAAGAGGCAGAGTTTATTGCGTCACAATGTGGTTTCCCTGTAATTCTCAAAGCTTCTGCCGGCGGCGGAGGCAGAGGAATGAGAGTAGTCTATGCAAAAGAAGCTCTGGCAGGAGAGTACGAGCTAGCCAGAAATGAGGCCCATAAAGCCTTTGGCAACGATACGATTTTTATAGAAAAATACCTGGAAAAACCCAAACATATTGAGGTACAGATCTTAGGCGATAAATACGGCAATATCGTACACCTTTATGAGCGGGACTGCTCCATCCAGAGAAGGCATCAAAAATTAATAGAATTTACTCCGGCCTTCTCCTTAAGCCCGGAAAAGAGAAGGCAAATCTGTGAGGACGCTCTGAAGATTGCCCGCGAAATTCAATATGAAAATGCCGGAACCATAGAATTCCTTGTTGATGCCAAAGGGAACCACTACTTTATTGAGATGAACCCCCGTATTCAGGTAGAACATACGGTAACAGAAATGGTAACAGGCATCGACCTGGTCCAGAGTCAAATCCTGATCGCCCAGGGGTACCCCCTTGATTCCCCCGCCATAGGTATCAAGAACCAGCATGATATCAAGGTACGTGGTTATTCCATCCAGTGCAGGGTAACCACGGAAGATCCCAGAAACAATTTTGCTCCCGATACCGGTAAGATTACAGTTTATCGCAGCGGCGGCGGCTTCGGTGTTCGTTTGGATGCAGGCAATGCCTTTACAGGGGCCATCATCACCCCTTATTATGACAGCCTCCTGGTCAAGATAACAACCTGGGACAGACAATTTACCGGTGCCGTCAAAAAAGCTCTCCGCTCTATCGGTGAGCTGCGCATCAGGGGCGTTAAAACCAATATTCCTTTTTTGGCTAATGTTTTAAATCATCCCACTTTTCTGGCCGGAGACTGTCATACCGGTTTTATCGATGAAACTCCTCAGCTTTTTGAGCTGGAACCTCCCAAAGACAGGGGAACCAAAGTATTGAAATACCTGGGCAATATCATCGTCAATACGCCCCGCCCTCCCAAGCCTGTATATGATAAACCCCCAATACCTTCACTGCCTGCAGAGACACCCCCAGCGGGTTTAAAACAGTTTCTGGACCAGCAGGGACCAGAAGCCTTCAAAAAATGGATCCTATCCCAGGATAAACTCCTGTTGACAGATACCACTTTCAGGGATGCCCATCAGTCCTTGCTGGCCACCCGGGTTAGAACCAAGGATATGGTAAGAATTGCCCGGGCTACAGCCCATTTTCTACCCCATCTGTTTTCCCTGGAAATGTGGGGAGGTGCTACTTTCGACGTCTCCTATCGTTTCCTTTATGAATCACCTTGGACCCGCCTGGAAGAACTGCGCCAGCGTATCCCCAATATCCCCTTCCAGATGCTTTTAAGGGGATCTAATGCTGTTGGCTACACCAATTATCCCGATAATGTGATCAGGGCCTTTATCCAGGAATCTGCCCAAAGAGGGATCGATATCTTCCGTATTTTTGACTCCCTCAACTGGCTGAAGGGAATGGAAGTAGCCATCGATGAAGTGCTGAAAACAGGGAAAGTAGCGGAGGGTTGTATCTGTTATACGGGAGATATCCTGGACCCCAGACGGGATAAGTACTCCCGGGCTGACCCCCTAAAATTGGAGAATATCTACTTGATTCTTTCTCACTAACAGT
>CAZWTM010000136.1:0-2978 GCA_964637385.1 uncultured Peptococcaceae bacterium | reverse complement strand
AGAACTTGTCCAGGGTACTGCTGCCTTCGCTTCGAAAGACGAAAGCGAACAGCGTTCCTTCCGTAACGAATACATAGTACCCTTTGCCTTGATCGGGGTTTATGGTATTGCCAACCAGTATGCCGCCAAAACCACAGGGGCTAGTGATGAAGATTTATCGAGGCTGAAAAAGGCCCTCTGGGAGGGTACCGTTAATCTCATTACCCGGAGCAAGGTGGGACATACGCCTCACCTGTTGATGGAAATAGTCTACCAGGAAGGATTCCAGGGCGCCATTGGCAACCTGGACGGGAAGATTCTTTTGAAAAAGAAAAAAGATGGAAGCCCCTTCAGCAAAGATGAAGAGTTTGCTCTCCGGTGTGCAGACCAGTGCCTCCTTGATTTTTCCTGTCTGGCGGAACACATGCTGAAGGCCAAAGAGGCTATTGCCCGGATCTATCTTCGTCTGGGAGGGGAACTTGCCCTTACGGGAATGGAAGCTCTTGAAAGGGAGTTCGGGGATAAAATAAGCAAGGAGTGAGAATATGGCCACCGCTTTTGAAGTATCCGGGGAAATCGCCATGTTTCGCCGTCCCTATACCACCACATCCTCTATTTCTTATCCCCTGCCCACACCTACGGCAGTGGCCGGCCTTATTGCGGCCATCATCGGATTAGATAATGGGGCTGAAGTAAAGGGGGACAGGGCCAGGTTTTGGCAGGCCCTCCAGGGGACCCGCATCGCCATAAGCATCCTGGCTCCCCTCAAATGGCGCTGGGAAACCATTAATTTCTGGAATGTGAAACAGCCCCAGAAAAGCCTCCACATTCAGGTAAAACACCAGTTTATCAGCCGTCCTTGCTATCGTTTTTATGTGCATGGTGGGGTAGAAGACAAATTGCGCCGGCATCTTGAGGAGGGTACCTTTGTCTATACGCCTTATCTGGGGGTCACTTACGCCTTGGCAGACATTAAATACACTGGCACTTATCCCTGGGAGCCGGTAATTCAGGAAAAGGTGGAGGTATCCACCGTAGTACCCTATACGGAGAATTTGCAAGTCGATATTTTGTCTTCGGGGGAAGTATTCCGGGAAAGGCTTCCTTACCGCCTCAGTGAAGAGCGGGCACCCCTGGAGACTGTTTTTGTGCTTTATCAGAGAAATCCTGCCCGGAGATTGCGGCTTATTAAATGGGAGGGGTTGGATGTTACCCGCTGCGGAGAAGATTTGGTTGCTTGGTTTCCTCAGTGGTGAACTTAAAAGTCACCCGCATAAAAAACTCGTGGATCATTTGCAGGGAGTGGCGGCTTTAAGTGAGGTTCTGGCGGAGATCCATAAGCTGCCCCTGGATAAAAAGGTACTGAAAGCGGCAGCTATAACCCACGATTTAGGGAAAGCCCATCCCGCTTTTCAGGCCTATTTGGAGAAAAGGGGTTCGGGGGTCAATCATGCGGAACCCTCAGCCTGGTTCATGTATCTATTGACTGGTGACCTGTGGGGGGCGGAGGCCGTCCGCAGGCACCATACCCACCTTTACAATTGTGAAGAACTCCAATTTGACTGGCTTCCTGACGAAAAACCCCCAGAAAGAATACAGGAGATGTTGCAGCAATATCTGCCTCAGTGGCCTTTGCCCTTTACACATGAAAAGTGGCGGGAGTTGGACGATCTTTTTTTTGACGGATTAGACATTACCATTGAAGTATGGCTGAAGATGCGCCTCCTTTACTCCGTGCTGGTAGCGGCAGACAGGATGGATGCTTTGGGGCTTGGGGGATATTCTCACGGTAGAATACCCCCTTTTTCCCCTCTTTCTTTCAAAAAAGATACAGCTCTCGCTCAATGGCGGGAAAAAGTAAGGCGGATATGTCTGGATAATGCGAAAAAAATCGCAAAACCCGGTGTATATACTCTCACTCTGCCTACAGGTGCGGGAAAGACCCTGTTGGGTTTGGAGATAGCGCACCGATGGGCCCAAGAGTTTAACTGCGCAACGATTATTTATGCCCTGCCTTTCATCAGCATTGTGGAACAGAATGCTAGAGAGGCGAAGAAGGTGTTGGGGGAAAAGGTGCAGGAAGACCATAGCCTTGCCTATACCGGAAAAGAAGATGAGGCTCACGATCTATGGCACAAAATGCTGAGTATATTCAGATACTGGCGGGAGCCAGTTATTATTACCACAATGGTGCAGCTGTGGGAAGCCCTGTTTAATGCCAAAGCCAATGGGTCCATGAATTTCCACAAACTCAGCCGGGCCGTGGTCATCCTGGATGAACCCCAGAGTATAGATCCCAGGTATTGGAAAGGATTGTCCCAAACCTTTCATTATCTCAGTGCCACACTGGGAACCTTCTTTTTATTTATGACGGCTACCCAGCCTCATATTGACGCTATTTGTGAGCTTGCTCCTCCTGATTTGACAAGACCTTTTGAGCGCCACCGTTTTTTAATTAAAAAAGAAAAGTACCCTATCGACGCTCTCCTCCCTTTAATAGAGGAAAATATTCACTTCCTGGAAGGTGCGGGACTGATGGTTTTGAATACCAAACGGGCAGCCCTCAAAGCCTGCAGGGAACTGCAGACTATCCTTAAGGATGCGCCTGTGTTCTTTTTAAGCACATGGATGACCCCCTGGCATAGAAAACAAGTCCTGGCACAGCTGCAGGACCTGGAAGAGAAAAATATCCGCAGATACCTGGTAGCTACGCAGGTGGTGGAAGCGGGGGTTAATTTGGATTTTGATTGGGTTTTCCGCGATATAGGACCCATGGACAGCATTATCCAGGTGGCAGGGCGTTGCAACAGGCATTTGAAAAGGCCAAAGCCCGGCAAGGTTCTGGTCGCGGAATTAACCAACGGAAACCGGTCCTATGCAGATTTTATATACAATGATATTCTCATGTTGGCGGCCAGGGAAATCCTGCCCCGGGAAGTTGAGCTGGGAGAAGACGATGTCAATGGACTTCTTGAGGAGTATTACAAAAGAATTCTTGC
>CAZWTM010000135.1:0-3051 GCA_964637385.1 uncultured Peptococcaceae bacterium | reverse complement strand
CTTTTCGCTGTCTTGTGCCCCAGAAGATAGACAATCTTCTTGTGGTGGGCCGCAGTGCCTCTTTTGATTCTTTAGCCCACGGCAGCGCCCGGGTGATTCCCGTAGGGATGGCTGCCGGGGAAGGGGCAGGAGTAGCTGCTGCCTATTCAATCCAGAACAACCTTACCTTTCGGGATATGACCAAATCCAAGGATGCGATTTCCTGGGTCCAGGAAAGATTAAAGAAACAGGGAGCCTACCTGGTAGAGTATACTCCTCCCAGGCCCAAGGTGATGGACCACTGGGCTTATCCCGGAGTGCGGGTGATGCGGGAACTGGGCCTGGCTTCCGGTGGCTACGGCAATAACTATGGGCTGGAGAAGGAAGTACAGTACTGGGATGTGGACCGTCTTTTGAACAGCGTCATCAGAAGGGCGAGCCAACTGAATCCTAAGGTGCCCTTTATGAAAATTCCCGTGCCTGAACAAGTAACGAAAGGTGAAGTATTGCTTTTAGTTGGGGAAGCAATTCATGGTAACAAATTAACTATGCCTGAAACAACAGAGTTGCTGGTAGAAAAAGGAATACTTAATGGAGAGCTTAAAGAAAGATTCAAGGATGCTAACGGCAAACCGAACTTTGGTGAAATATATATGATTATGGCTCAGTTGTATGAGTATTTGGTGACCGGAGTCCGGTGACCGGTGACCGGTGATACTATTTTTAATTTATCTTTTTTTCAAGGGATTCAATTAGTCTATTTAACATGGCTGATATACTGTCAGCATGTTTCTCTAATTTTAGGATTCTAATTGTTGTTGACTCTTCAGACAGTGATATATAAACTTTTATTTAGTGATAATGATTGTATCTGGTCACTGGTCACCGGTCACTGGTCACCGGTATTAGCCGGTCACTGATAACTGTACGAAAGGAGTAATTCTGTGAAATTGCGATTCCGCGAGCTTGCCTTGAGTATCATCCTGCTCATTTGTTTTGTTGCAGGAGTTTTTTATTTATGGGAGCAAAAGGATATAGCGCCGGGGCCTGTCATTGCGACAGTGGGGACGGTTCCCGCTGTCGCATTTTTCATAGTCTGTGCAACACAGGAATTAGCGGTCAATAAACTGCATTATTTCCTCTTTGAACCGCTCAATATCTTCGAGATTATGATTAATGATTTCATAAAGTTCCTCTTCGGATATCTGGTGATAAAGATGGACCAGGCGGTTTCTATATCCGGCCATTTGCAGCAGTTTTTCTCCCAGTTTTCGGCTCACGATGCCCTTTTCATAAAGGCCCCTGGCAATGCCTTTATACTCCAGAGCCATATTTATCTGTCCCTGTTTGGCTAAAATATGACGACCTATATCGAAGATGGCCTCCAGGGAACGCCGTAGGAAGCTTTCCGCAGCTGCCGCATTACGCTTTTTAAGGAATTCTTCTTTCGGCATTTGGACGAGGAGTTTTAGCTCCTCCAGGCTTTCACAAATGAAGGCTAGGCGTTGTTTAACAAGAAGTTTATCTATGGGCATAGGGGGCCTCCTCAAGTATTTCATCGTAGTACTTATCCAAAAAAGGCCTAAAGTCTGCTGCGCAACGCAGTACGTTTTCTTCGTAAGCTTCTTTATACTGGAGGTCTTCGTAATAAATGCATTGACCGCAAACAGCATTGGCCTGAAAAACGGAGTGGGTTTCCTGCAGGAAGACAAGATCCAGAGGATAGGGAATAAATAAATCCTCCAGCTGGTTATAGATTTTGCTGTAAAGCAAAAATCTGTCTTTTGGTCCCGGCAGCGGCGTTCTAAAAAGAACCCCCACATCAATATCCGTCAGCGGGTCTGTTAACTCCTGTTTTTTTCCATTTAGAAGGTTTAATCCTGTTTCAACCTGAGAACCAAAGAGATAGGCAAGGGTAATGTTGTTTTCTTTGCATATTCTGCGCAGTTCTTGTTGTTTATCCATACAAAAACCTCCTCGTTACCTATAATTTTACCATTTTTTTAAAAAAACAGAGGGATATATTTTCGAACCACACGAACCAGAGGGGACGGTCTCATGGTCTTGCTTGGGAAGTGCGACAGCGGGGGCGGTTCTTGGCTGTCGCATTTGTCATAGCCGGAGCAATATAGTATAATTTTGCCAGGAGGAAAGCAGGTCCAAGGGGCCGTTTTGCAACTGGCAGATAAATGGATTGGGAAGGTAGGGTGAGGATATTTGGGAAGCATAGAGCGGGAGAAAGTTTTGACCCAGGTCAAGGAGCTGGTGTTGCAGGCCCTGGAAGGGGTCCCTGCTTCCGTGTATTTGTTCGGTTCCTGGGCCCGGGGGGAGGAGCGCAGGACTTCAGACATCGATATTGCTGTCCGGCCTGAAGGACCCTTGCCGGCAGGTATTCTGAGGAGCCTGCGGGACCTCCTGGAGGAAGCGCCCATCCCTTACCGGGTGGATGTTGTGGACCTGAGGGAGGCAGATGGGGCTTTATGGGAAAGAATAAAGAAGGAAGGGATCCTATGGAAAGGCTGCGGGAAAGACTGATTACGGCCGGGAAAGCCCTGGCTACCCTGGAAGAGGTAATGGCCCTGACCAGGCCTTCGGCCATTGAAAGGGATGCGGCTTTGCAGCGCTTTGAATATACTTTTGAAGCGGTCTGGAAGGCAGCAAAACAGCTGTTGTTGGAACTTGAGGGTCTGGATATGGGCTCGCCCAAAAGTGTGATCCGGGCCAGCCGGGAAATGGGGATCCTGGATGAGGAGGAAACGGTGGAAGCCTTGCAAATGGCGGATGATCGGAACCTTACGGTCCATACGTACAATGAGGCCCTGGCTTCAGCCATTTATGAGAGGTTGAAGGGTTATGTGGTTTTGTTGCGACACTGGCTGGAAGAAATGGAGCTGAGGTTTAAGTTGCGACAGTAGGATCAGTACTCCCCTGTCGCATTTGTCATGCCTGGAATTATATAGTATAATTTTGGTCAAGTAACATGAGGCACTCATTGGAGGGAGGCAAGGGATACAGGGAATGATATTTATAAAAAATACGCCCAATAATACAGGCGTGGCTATTTACGGCGAC
>CAZWTM010000134.1:0-3158 GCA_964637385.1 uncultured Peptococcaceae bacterium | reverse complement strand
ACCTACAGAAAAAAGCATATCGAAGCCTAATTCCACAAAGATGCTGTTAATATCTAAGAGAATGAAATCCTGCCGGTACAAAGAGTCTAATATTTTATTGAATTCCTTTACAGTAATAAAATAGTCATCATGACCCTGGGAAATCCTGTAATTATTAAAAGCCAGTTCAGGATAAGCAATTACAAGGATGGAAAAAAATATGTTCGATGAGGCCTTTATATGGGACCAGTTGGTCCATTTCTTTCTTATATTCTTGCTTTCCCCACGGCTTCTCCCTTAGTCATTATTTCGTTTTGATTAGAATCACTAACCTGAATTGTCTCATCAGGAGTATAGGTGTTTAACATCCAACCTGCTATTAAAATAAAAAAAGCAGGAATATAAGTACGATAATCAACCTTTCCAGGAGCAATTTTTCCATAATCTCAGATCTGCTTTACTATATATGGACGAACCGCCACGTAAAATGTTCCTGCTTCTTTAACGTCCACTTAAAAGACAGCGCCTTTGTTATACCTTTCTTATGACGAAGTCAATTCCAGTGAAAGGGACCCCACCAGGTAAAGAAAAGTAATTGGAAGTTTAAATGTAATTAAGGTTGGAAATGATAGAGAATACCAGCAATTATTTAGAGTACAGGGGGATTGAGGATGCACCATTTATTCAAGTTTCTTAACCAGAATAAACCCAAATTAAGAGAGTTTGACCCTACTACAGTTCAGAGAATAAAAGAGGGAGCTTATTTGGTAAGGTCATTAGCGAAACTGAAGTGGCTGCAAGAAAGTGTCAATTGTTTGCCGCAACTCCGAGATCAAGAAATTGCCAGTTTTTTTGATAAAGAAGCCAAGAAGTTAACCCAGGCTAAAAAAATTCTGGAACAATATTACGAAACTATAACCAAGGAGTGATGTATAATGAAATTTACGGATATGGATATGCTGCAAGACTATGAAAAAGATGCCAGGATGGCAGCATTGGCTTATGCGTTAATCCAAACGGAAATTATCGATCCTACCCTAAGAAAAATTATTGCGAAAGCAAGTCAGGAGGCAGCTGAATCACAGCAGAAAGCAGCAAATTTAATCCTGTCCAGGGGGGACCGTCCATAAAAATCCCCTTTAAAGCTCTCAGCATACTTTGGGTGCTTTTTTTTCTGGCCTCTTTTAGTCCACCTTTTTCTCTTTGACCATACAGCAATGGAATATTGATCTACATGTACCGCTACCTCGTGAACATTCATGTTGAGAAACTCCAGGTATATGTTTGTAGCAACCTATAAATGGTGTTAGTATATCTTAAACCCACCAGGCAAAGTGGTACCTCCGTTGGAGAAGTACCACTTTATCTATCCAGCCCTAAACTTAGCTATATTTAAATTTTTTATACCATTTTTGAGGTTTCTGCTTCCATTCCTCCCGCATTCGTGTTGCCGTACATAGGTCCTGTGACCCGCATAAGTCTGAATGAGAACGGGGTGAAAGCAAAGGGTAATATGCTCCGCTTCTTTTCCCAGGATTAGACGGGCCATGTAACCGATACGCACCGCCCCGGCAGTTTGGGAGCTGGAAGGGCCCATCATCACAGGCCCCACCAGATCAAATAAACTTAAAGACATTTACCCCACCTCTCTCCTGTTTTTAAGAAACCAAGTCCCAGATCTGCTCCGGACTCAACCCGGCCAGGCCTAATTTAGCGATGGTACGCCCTTCCTGCCAGTAGTTACGGTCTAGAAGAATATTACCCAACTCAATAACAGCGTTTGTCACCGGTGTACGAATCCCCAGGGCTGCTCCCAGGGAAGCAAGGGGCACCAGGCCCGTGGGGATATCCTCAAATAGATACCGGTTGTGCAAAGTGGTGGGTCCTTTGATGCCGTCATATGCTTTATTTTGCTGAATTACTTCGTATAAGTTCTCCCCCGTTACACCATAGGACATCACGAACCAATCTTTTAGCGGCGTAAGTTTAACCCCCAGGGCCTCACCAATGGCTAGACGTTCTGCATCCAGTCTCTCTACAATCCTGGCTACCGAGGGGGTAATCCCTTCAAAATAATACTCAAAGCTGGAACGGCACTCGATGCGACCAGCGTTCAGTATCGTGGGAGCAGGATGACACATGGCGTTTACGTTATTGAGACTGGAGTAGAGGATATTGGGCAAAGGTTTAAACTGGGGGAAGGCGGAGTTTAACAGGGCAGCTACCAGCGGCCCCTCCCCGGCTGGTAGTGCGGCAACATCCACATGCTGTTTGATGCCGAAAATGGTAACTTCCCCTGGCTTTTCACTGCGGCAGGCGTAAAGCAGGGTTACTGTCTCGGCAATGGTTACTTTAGCCCGGCAGCCTTGCTCTATTAGAATATGGCGAAATTCCAAAGCACCGCCCGTAGCACCTGGATTCAGAACTACAATCTGGCCATCTGCAAGATAAGGGGCCACGGCTCTGGCTGCGTCAGCATGAAAGCAGGCAGGAACCACCACCATAATGATGTCTGCATCTTGCAGGGCTTCTTGGATATTGTGGGTTATACAGAAAGGAGGGGCCTCGCCGCATACTGCTCCTGCAACCTTGATAGTTCCCAATTTTCGCAGGGCCTCTATCTTATTCTTGTCAATATCATACAGGCCTACTTTAAAGCCCAGTAAAGTGAGATGGGCCGCAAAGCTCTGGCCGCCATTTCCTGCTCCTATGATGGCAAACCGCGGTTTATTCACTGTCCTCACCGTCCTCTTACTGTACTATTAATAGAAATATTCATAGTAAAGGGGGCTGCCCAAGGAAAACCGGCAGCCCTTTCTAAATATTGATTTTCGTGTGTCCCAAATGAACCTTACTTGATTTCTTTGGTGATACTATCAAATAATTCCGCCCCGTAGTCTCCCTTGATCACCGGCCATACTTGTTCCCTGCATTTCTTGGCAAAAGCCGCAAGTTCCACATCAGTAAACTTGTAAACAGTTACCCCTGCCGCTTTCAACTTATCCATATACTGCTGTTCTTCTCCCTCTGCCTTTTTGAAACGATTTTCTTCCATGGCCCGGGCTGCTTCTTGCAGTGCTTTCTGTTCTTCAGCAGAAAGACTATTCCACAGATCCTTGTTTATGTATAAATACCACATCTCGAAGTGGTCGTTTAAAGGCAGGTAATATTTTATTAAA
>CAZWTM010000133.1:0-3671 GCA_964637385.1 uncultured Peptococcaceae bacterium | reverse complement strand
TTAATCACACCTCTGCCCACCACTGCATCGCCCCCTAAAGAAAGCATGTGCTGTATTAGGGCGTTGGCTCCCGGGCTTTTTACATCTCTGATGAACAGTGGAAAAATCCCCCCCTTATCCAGCATGATTTGCACGCCTACAGGGTCACAACCAATGTTATAGAAAACTTTACGCAACTCTTCTTTGTTTTGTAATTCCAGAAAATACGGCCCTTGCAATTTCCCCACCCTTCCTCGAAAAATCGATTCCGCTATCTATGGCTTCAATTGTACTATTAAAGCGATCCCTGAACAAGCTTTTGTACTATTTCAATAAATTATTTCTTAATTTTAGCGGCCTACAAAAATAAAGGCCTTGCATTCCTTCATGCAAAGCCTTTGCACCTCTCTTAGTTTAGCTTACTGTGCAAGATCATATAGAGAAATACTGTTACTGCCAACAAGTCCGCACTTCCCCCTGGACTTATATTCTTAGCAATGAAATCTTCATCCATTTCTTTTATAACCCTTTGTCCCTTTAATGTCATCATCCCTCCCAGCGTCAAAGCTTCGGAAGAACATTTTCTCATATACTCCAGACCTTCTTTTCCAGCCCGCCACAATACATTTGTGTCTTCTGCAACAGTCATAATGTGTAAAAGGGTATTAATTATTGCATCGTTAAGTTTTACGCCCTCTTGCATATAATTTTTGAAGGCAGGAAAACCGTATTTTATTACTGTAGGAAAGCCCGCCTCGGCTTCTCCTCTTATGCCGGTAATGCCATATCTGAGGTATAATTTTTGCCCAGCAGTAAGCTTTTTTTCTTGAAGATATTCTTCCGGTATTCCATCTAGAACCCTTAGGTCCTTATCAACAATACCTTTGACCATTAGCCTTACCGTTTCAATTAGCCCCGGAACATCAAGGCTCCTCTCTTTGCTTAGTTCAATCCCTAGAGCAGCACAAATGATTCCCAAAGCAAAGATAAGTCCCTTTTGGGTATTTACTCCCCTCGTGGTATATAACATTTCCTTTTCCCCACGAATGCCAATCTCCCTGATAGCAGAAAACACTTCCCCAGGAGGTCTGTGCCAGTTCTCCAAACCCTTTTCTGCATAATAATAGAATGTAGGAAAAAGGGTAACAGAACTATCTACAAAAGTAAAAATATTCATATCCCGATGAGCTCCCTGATTATTCCTGTCCACCAGTCCCGGTTTAGGAGAAGCACATACTTCATAAAGCATTGCTTGTACAGCCGACCTGGCTATACGGAAGGCTAGGGTGTTTTTCATAAATTTGCTTCACCTTTTTTCTAAATTATTACGCAAAATCATATGCACTTCCTCCAAAACTTCACGGAAGGAATGCCTGCCCATAACTATACAGCTACGGGCAATATGACCACAAACTATGCATGTTCTTTCTGGTCTGTTCATGCTTTTACGGGTGAGAACATTTTTATCTTTATCCATAACATCGATATCGGCCAGGCGACCGAGGGGATGCTTTTCCTCTATTTGCAGAGCCAGCGATTTTAAATACCATGTATCACCCTTAATCACCAGAAAAGTTTCTGGTCCGTCATAACCAATATTTTCTTCCCGGTATACAACCAAGGCCCCAGCTAGTTCCTCCAGTTTTTTTTCGAATACGTCTACTATCACACTATGGGCTTTAAGATAAATATCTCTAACTTTTTCCGGCCCTGGAATATTTACTGTAATGCTTACAACGGGCAGAGCAAACTCTTCTGCCAGTGCACAACGTTTTCGCCAGCGTTGTTCCCGGGCTTTAAGAATATTTTCAATCATCTGTTTTACCTTTATCAAACCTCTTTGATGGTATCTATGAGCGATCCATCTCTGTATTCCACATTGGCCACCACTTTAGCGCCCGTCTTTATCTTATTGGGCTTGCCTGTTAACTGTTCTGCCTTTAGCTTAAAATCTTCGATATCTAAAACAGGCAAACCGGCCTCCACCAGTCTTTCCTTCAACTCAATGTTGTTGGGGTTAACAGCTACGCCTCTTTCGGTAACCAGCACATCAACCGTGTTGCCCGGTGTAGTAATACATAAAACCTTATCTACAACTATTGGTAATCTCCCTCTGACCAGAGGGGCAACGATCATTGTTAGTTTAGCACCTGCCGCCGCATCACTGTGTCCCCCTGAACCACCTATCATCATACCGTTTGAATCTGTATGAACATTAACATTAAAAGACGTATCAATTTCGGTGGCACCCAGAATAACAATATCCAGATTATCCACAGCGCATCCCTTAGCACCAGGGTTGGCATAAGCTGAAGCGGAGATTTCCTGGTGGCGGGGATTATTTTTTAGTGATCTTACGGCTTCCAAGTCAAAACACTGTACATCAAGGAGCGCATTAAACAAACCTTCTTCCAGAAATTCTACAAAATACCCCGTGATGCCCCCCAAACCAAAGCTTCCCTTTATCCCTTTTTCTTTCATTATTTTTTTGAGATAATAAGCAGCCGCTAAAGAAGCTCCTCCAGCCCCTGTCTGGAAAGAGAATCCATCTTTTAACAATCCTGAATACTCGATAACCCTTGCTGCATATTTGGCTATGGTTAGTCCTATGGGATCACGGGTAACCCTGGTTGTACCCGATACTATTCCTTTGGGGTTACCAATACTATCAACTTTTACAACGTAATCAACCCTGCTTTGATCAATGGAAATTGGCGTTAAAGGATAATCTACAAGATAATCGGTAATAACCACAACTTTTTTGGCATGCATGGCATCAGGAAAGGCATAACCCAGTGAACCACAGGCGGAAGGGCCGTCTACCCCGTTAATGTTTCCATAATGGTCCGAAGCTGGAGCAGCTATAAATGCAATATCAATGACCAGCTGCCCCTTTTCAATAGCCCTGGGTCTCCCGCCATGGGACCTGAACATAACCGGGTCACGCATAATTCCCCTGGAAATAGCTTCTCCCACAGGCCCGCTCATATAATTTGTGTCAATACCCGTTACTACCCCTTTTTCTATTAACTTTATTAGAGGCTCATGAGCAGGAAAGATAGAACTAGCAGCAACTTTGATGTCTTTATAACCCATCTCACATATGGTATTCATAACCATATTTAAAACATAGTCACCATTCCTTAAATGGTGATGGAAAGATACTGTCATCCCGTTTTCGAGGCCACATAAGCGTATAGCTTCTTTCAGTGAATTGACTAACTTTTTCACTTTATTACATCCCCCTTTATCCTATCTGCCATTTTCAAAACCTGTTTTGCCCTGACCACAATGGGGGCGTCTATCATCTTACCATCGAGGGATACCACACCTTTTCCATCCTTTTGTGCCCTTTCACTAGCCTCAACCACTCGCTTGGCATAACTGATCTCTTCCTCCGAAGGACTGAATATCCTGTTAACATCTTCAATATGTCTGGGAGAAATAACAGCTTTTCCGTTAAAACCAAGTTCCCGGGCAAAGGTAGCGTCTTTGATCAAGCCCTCTTCATCATTAACATCCGTAAAGGGTGTATCAATAGCCGCAATACCTGAAGCTTTTGCCGCCACAATTATTCTAGAGCGGCTGTAAAGAATCTCATCCCCTTTTTTTGTCCGCTTGGCTCCTAAATCAGCCGTTAGGTCTTCTGCTCCTAAAAATATCATATCTACTCTTGTACTTGCTTTATTGAT
>CAZWTM010000132.1:0-3890 GCA_964637385.1 uncultured Peptococcaceae bacterium | reverse complement strand
ACATAGGCCGCAGCCGTATTACCGTCCATGGTCTTCATTTTTTTCCCCATAAGATTACGCCCCTTTTCATAAATATTCCAATACTAATTATACATAAACTTTCTAACAATCAGACTCCACCTTTCGGGTAGAAGGATTGTACAATTCGCAGCCCAGACCCCCACAGAACCAGGCGTGCAGATTTCCCGCACCTAGCTATTCAGAAATTGATTCACAGCATTGCGTATTGCTTCATTTTCCCAAGCGGTATATAAATTTTCGGACACAATATCGGAAAACCTTTTAGTATTTCCAAAAATACATTCCACCTAATGTATCCTGTCTATGGAAGCAGTGGAAAAAGTATAAAACGCGTCTACGTAATCTCCGTGCCTTGGGGGTACCCGAATGGGTGGAAACAAAATGGCAGCTTCTCGGTAAGGTGCCTTTCTTTATCTTACTTAGTGGCGCAGGTCAAATCCATCGACCCGTTCCCCGATTCTTTAAGGGCCTCAATGAGTAAAGGCACTACCTGGTACAAATCGCCTACAATACCGTAATCGGCCACCTTGAAAATAGGCGCATTGGGATTTTTATTGATAGCAATGATGATGTCCGAATGCTGCATTCCGGCCACGTGCTGAATAGCTCCGGAAATGCCGCAGGCAATATAAACCTTTGGATGAACGGTTTTGCCTGTCTGCCCCACTTGATGGGAAGCGGGAATCCACCCGGCATCTACCACGGCCCGGGAAGCACCGACAATCCCGCCCAGTATGTCGGCCAGTTCCTGTAGAAGTTTGAACCCTTCGGGTCCACCCAAACCGCGCCCGCCGGAGACGATAATCTGGGCTTCTTCCAGGTTGACAACCCGGCTGGCTTCCCTAACCACGTTCCGGACAATGGTCCGCACCTTGGCAGCCTTGCTGTCATATTTCACTTTCACTAACTTACCTGTCCGGCTGGTGTCGGGGGTCAATTTCTTCATAACTCCAGGACGGACTGTGGCCATTTGCGGACGGGTATTGGGGCAAACAATGGTAGCCATGATGTTCCCGCCGAAGGCCGGCCTCGTCTGGAGCAACAGCCTCTGTTCCACATCTATATCTAGGCCCGTGCAGTCTGCTGTCAGGCCGGTGTGGATACGGCCGGAGACGCGGGGAGCAAAGTCCCGTCCGATGTTGGTAGCCCCGATGAGGACAATCTCAGGTTTATATGTTTTGATCAGGTTTTCCATAGCGGCACAATAACTTTCCGTGCGGTAACTCTTTAACTCGGGATCTTCCACCAGGTAAACTACGTCGGCGCCGTAGGCGAAGAGGTCTTTAGCCCTGGCTTCCACATTGTCACCGATTAAGACCGCGCCTAGTTCAACTCCCAGGATTTGAGCCAATTTCTTGCCTTCTCCCAGCAGTTCAAAGGCGATGTTCATGACCTTCCCGTCTCTCTGTTCGGCAAATACCCACACTCCCCTGTAGGAGTCAAGGGAGACGGTCTCCTGTTCCACCGCTTCCGAGCGGGAGAGGGCTTCCGCGGGACAGGAATCCATGCAGGCCCCACATTCTGTGCATTTATCGGTGATTTTGGCGACATCTCCCTCCAGTTCGATGGCGCCGAAAGGGCATGAGCCCAGGCACGCGCCGCAACCAAGACATTTCTCTTTATCGACTAAAATGGTCATTTGAACGCCTCCTTACCAGACATGCTTTTCGCGTAATTCTAACACAAGACTCTGAACCGCTTCTTTTGGGGTACCATTGAGAATTTTGCCGGCACCTTTTACGGGCGGTGTGAAAGTTCTCTTCACCTGGGTAGGCGATCCTTTCAGGCCAATTTTCTCAGGTTCGGCGCCGATCTTCTCCGCTCCCCACACCTGTAGCTGTTTCTCGCTGAAAGCGTCCACAATGCCACTCACTGAAGGGTACCGGGGCACATTCAATTCTTTTACCGCAGTCAGGAGAACGGGCAGTTTGGCCTCAATAACCTCGTAACCATCCTCCAGGGCTCTTTCCACAACCACTTTACCGGCATCCAGAGAAAGAATCTTCCTCACATAGGTCACCTGGGGAATGTCCAGGTGTTCCGCTATCTCGGGACCTACCTGGGCGGTGTCCCCGTCAATGGCCTGGCGCCCGCAGAAAATGAGATCAAAATCTCCTATTTTCTTGATGGCCTTTGCCAGGGTGAGGGAAGTAGCCCAGGTATCCGCACCGGCAAAGGCCCTGTCGGAAAGAAGGATGGCCTCATCGGCGCCCATGGCCAGGGCTTCCCGCAGGGCAACGTCGGCCTGGGGCGGGCCCATGGTGATAACCGTTACTTTGCCCCCTTTTTGTTCTTTGAGGACAAGGGCGGCTTCCAGGGCATTCTTGTCATCAGGGTTGATTATGCTGGGAACACCTTCCCGGATTAATGTCCCGGTTTTGGGGTCAATTTTTACTTCATTGGTATTGGGTACTTGTTTGATGCATACTATTATCTTCATATCCCTTTTCCTCCCCTACTTCAGGGTAGCGCCAGCGATAACCATGCGTTGCACCTCGGAAGTTCCTTCGTAGATTTCGGTTATCTTGGCATCCCGCATGAGTCTTTCAACCTTATATTCTTTCGTATACCCGTAGCCACCGTGAATCTGTACAGCCTTTATAGTGCTCTTCATGGCTGTTTTTGAAGCGAAGAGCTTAGCCATGGCCGCTTCTTTACTGTACGATTTATTATTTTCTTTCAACCAGGCGGCCCGGTACACTAAAAACCTGGCGGCGTCAATTTCCGTAGCCATATCGGCAATCATCCACTGGATGGCCTGGTTATTAGCGATTGGTTTGCCAAACTGCTGGCGTTCTTTGGCGTATTTGATGGCTTCGTCAAGGGCCGCTTGGGCTATCCCCAGGGCCTGGGCCCCTATACCTATGCGTCCACCGTCTAAAGTTGTCATAGCAATTTTAAAACCGTCGCCTTCTTTACCCAACAAGTTTTCTTTAGGAATACGGCAATCCTGGAAAACTAATTCGGTCTGAACTGAACCGCGGATTCCCATTTTAATCTCCTTCTTGCCAAAGGAAAAACCGGGTGTCCCCTTTTCAATAATAAATGAACTTATACCCTTTAATCCCTTGCTTGGATCTGTTACGGCTTGGACAACATATATATCAGCTATGCCCCCGTTTGTTATGAATATTTTTGAACCGTTAAGCACATATTCATCGCCGTCCAGAACCGCCCTGGTCTGCAGGCCAGAAGCATCGGTACCAGCATTGGGCTCGGTTAAACCAAATGCTCCCAATTTTTTACCCGAAGCCAAAGGAATCAAATATTTTTCTTTCTGCGCCTGATTGCCATACTTATAAATGGGCCAGCAGCATAAAGAAATGTGTACAGACAGGGTAACCCCGTGTGATGCACAGGCTCGAGAAATCTCCTCCACGGCAAGGATATACGCCAGGTCACCAGCTGCTGCCCCACCATATTCCTTAGGATAGGGAATCCCCATAAAACCAAGTTCAGCCATTTTTTTCACTGTTTCAAAAGGAAATTCCATAGTCTCATCAATTTGTGCGGCAATTGGTACCAGCTCTTTCTCAGAAAATTCACGGTACATTGTCCTCAACATTTCGTGTTTCGGCGATAATGAAAATTCCATTTCATGACCTCCTTTAAATTGTTCCGAAAATTAAAAAATGTTTTAATAACTTTATGCGTACTTGGTAAAACACCCCCTAAAGTTAATAAAAAAATTAGACTATTCTATTCTTAAGAAAGCTTTTAAGAATTTAACACCCCTCAGGCAAAATCTTTCGCAAATCCCCGGGATAATAGTTTTAGCCATACCAATGACTGGTGTATAATCCTTTTGTTAGTTACTCACGCACCGCTTTTCTTAGCATTTCCTGTTCTTCGGTAAATTGGAAAAATTG
>CAZWTM010000131.1:0-3911 GCA_964637385.1 uncultured Peptococcaceae bacterium | reverse complement strand
CTTTTATATAGTATCACAGGCTTAAACCAGTTGTCAATGTTATGTTTTGGTAAATGGATTAATTCTATTATTAGTTTCCCTAGTCCTAAGCAGCCTATACTAACAACTAGCAACTCAAGAGGCCGGGGAATTCCCCGGCCTCTTGTTATGCTTTTTTCTTACGCTCGATTACGATAGCACAATCGGGACAAACGATGGAACACATACCGCATCCTGTGCATTCTTCGGCATTTCTGGGCTGTACTGCAGGAGTACCATAAACACCCAGGGTCTCGGACCACACCAGGGTTTTTACAGGACACTTCTGCATGCAGAGCCCACAGCCCTTACACAGCCCGGTAAAAATAGTGAACAGGGCTCTATTTGTATCTACCTGCAGCATCTTGTAGGCACTGGTAGTCATCTTATCTCCTCCTTACCACTTACAGTAATCCTTTAACCAGTTCGGCTCCTCTTTCCAAGGCCTTAAAATTCATTTCCCTTAATTGAGGATCTTGTTCAAACTTATACCCTAATTTCTTTTCAATAGCTTTTTTAGCCTGATCCATTTCGATAACACCTGTGGCACCAATGGCAGCACCCATGATGACTACGTTAAAGACCCGTGGATGCAGTTCTTTTTTAGCCACTTCCAAAGCAGGAATGGCCAGGACTTTCTTAGCGTTAGTTGGCAAGTCGTTTTCAATGCCTTCGATGGAAGCATCGTAGACAAAAACTGTATTTTCGTTAACATACTGCTTGGTACGGCGTACAGCCCGGTCTGAAAGGGCGATGACCAGATCGGCGTGCACAAATTTGGGGGAGCCGACTTTTTCATCGGAGATCTGGCAGAAAGCTACGGATACGCCACCACGCTGTTCAACTCCGAAGTTGGGAATGTAAAGGGCTTCACGCCCTGCATCATTGGCAGCTTCTACAATAATTCCTGCCACGGACTGAACACCTTGGCCGCCTTCGCCGGCCAGCGCTAGTTTAACGGTTTTCGCCATATATTATTCCTCCTTTTTCGCAGGAGCTTTTATTTCGCCCACTTTAAAATACTTGGGCATAGTCTCTTCAACGAAAGCCCATGTTTCTTTGGCATTAGTGCTCCAGTTGGTAGGACAACTGGAAAGCGCTTCTACAAAGGAGAAACCGTTCCCATCTATCTGATTTTGGAGAGCTTTTTTAATAAACCCTTTTAATTGACGAATATTTGCGATAGTACCGCGCGCTACATAAGCACCTTCCCTGGTAATAGCGGCTACCATTTCAGGACCCTGGGTAGGATAGCCGGTTTCTTCCGGATCACGGCCGTAAGGGCTTGTCTCCGTTTTCATTTGCGGCAAGGTGGTAGGAGCCATTTGTCCACCGGTCATACCGTAGTTACAGTTGTTTACCAGGATAGCCGTAATTTTTTCGTTCCGGGCTGCAGCATTTACCAGGTGCTGGGAACCGATGGCATAGCCGCCGCCGTCGCCCATGTAGGCAATACAAATTCTATCAGGACGGGCCCGCTTTACACCGGTTACTACCGGAGTTGTTCTACCATGGTGGGTTTGTACTGTATCACAGTTGAAGAAGTCCCAGGCTAAAAGGGAGCAGCCTATATCACAACCAAAGACCACTCTATCCTGAATTCCTAATTCATCGATTGCTTCCCCTAATGCTTTTAAAACTAAACCATGGCCGCAACCGGGGCAAAATTTATGTGGCTTTGTTTCGGCTCGCCAGGATTTGGGCATATTAGGTACCATACTCATAAGAAAACCCCCTTCCTCAAATTACATTCCTTTTTTAACGTATTCCACTATCTCTTCGGCAGTAACACCTTGACCGGGTTTGAAATAACCTTCCATGGGTGTTGTACAGCCGTAAATAGCATCTGTAACCAGTTTCTTTAACTGACCCTGGGCAGATTCAACAACAATAAGCTTCTTAGCTCTATCAGCAGCTGCTTTCAGCTCTTTTGCCGCAAAAGGACGCAGAGTCACAGGACGGAAATGCCCTGCCTTAATGCCTTGATTGCGCAAAAGTTTAACAGCAGCTTGAGCAGCCCGGGTCACCACCCCATGGGCCACAATGAGTACTTCAGCGTCATCAGTATTAAATTCTTGAAATTCTACAATTTCAGGAGCAACTTTTTCATATTCGGCTACCAGTTCTTTAACTACTTCGTAAAGTTCTTCTTCCGTATTGTATGTGTTTCTCAGATGGTTGGGATCACGGTCCACGCCTGGTATTCCTTCGGAACCTAAGAAAGGATAGGTTTTAACCATTTCAATGCCTTTAATGGCTGGATCATAGATATAGAGAGACTCTCTCATTTTAGCCTGATAACCGTCACCCAGTACGAAGGTGGGGAAACGGTACTTCCAGGCAGTGTTAAAGGCTTTAATGGTGTAATCATAGAGTTCCTGATGCGAACCGGTGGAATAGACGATACGCAGACCTTCACCGTTACCGCCGAAACAGGTCATGGTAACTTCCTGCTGGGAATAAATAACGGTAGCTGTAGATGGTCCACCACGCTGCTGCACTACAAGTACAGTAGGAATTCTCATCATTTCTGCCATGGACATGGATTCCTGCATCAGGGTATTTCCGGGACCGGCTGTAGCGGTAAAGGCTCTCTTGCCGGACAGTACACCACCCACTGTAGTAAATCCTGCCGAAATTTCATCCTCTGTCTGCAAAAACTTTCTCCCGTATTTAGGAGCTAAACGGGTCCAATAATGCATTACCTCGTTTTGGGGGGTAATGGGATAGCCGTACATAATGTCAGCCTCTGCTGCCAGGGCTGCCCAAGCTACTACCTCATTCCCTGTCATAAACACTCTCTTTTCACCTTGCACAGGCTTGTCTGCCATAAAAAGAAACACCTCCTGGTATTTTTATCTATATGGATAGGCAAAAGCCTATATCACCAAAAACTGCGGTTCATGTATCGAACCAAGGGAAAAACAGGATTTCCCATTATGTCTTTCTCGCCAACGAGGGGAACGAACTTGACTTCCACGGTAGTCCAGATCACAGGCAAGCCCAAAATCCGGGCCGCTTCTGTGACCACTTTTGCTCCCTCCTCGATAATTTCAACATCTGTATCATCTCCAAGATGGGAATTATTAATTAATCCATCAACAGGTCCCAAGGTTTTCACATATTCGACAATGTTTTCCACATCCCCGGTAATGGGACGGGCAATATTCGTAACAACGTAAATTTTGAGCCCGGTTTCTTTTGTCTCTTCTACAAGTTTAATTTTTTTGGCTCCTTCAACGCCATAGCCAATATCCAGGATCACGTCGCCCGGCCGTTTTAAAGCCCAGCGCATTTCCGGTTTAAGTAAGGTTCCTGCTTCGCCCAAGCCCATGGTTTTACTGGTTTCCCAGGCAATTACCTCTAAACCTTTCTCCTCCAGCTTCTTTTTAATAGGTCGCAGGGTGTAAAAAGGTTCCACCAGGTCCAGGTCAACCAGGGTTACCGGTTTTCTCCCTTCTTTGACCAAGGATAAAGCACGGTTTAAGGCAACTTCACTTTTACCACTGGCGTATTCTCCAATAAAGGCCTCAGCTATCTTACTGGTGATGCTTAACACCCCCTTTAAACTTACAGCCAAATAGATCTGACGGGAAGGTACAACTAACTAATACAGAAAATTGCTACCCTCTACCAGCTCCTCGATGATATATTTTGGGTATCGGAAAGCGGGAAACGGAAAGCGCAGATCAAAAACATGGCATAATAGACACATTATTCCGCAAGGAGAGGGTAATTATTTTGATGAGCACCCCTTTGACAAATAAAAAAAGGGATGCCAAGTTTCAGCAACCCGAAAGGAGCTGAGAAACATTCTTATTTATATGTACTAGAATAAAGTATATTTAATTTTAGTATTTACGTCAAGGACTACCTGTTTTTTTGTATTAGAG
>CAZWTM010000130.1:0-3941 GCA_964637385.1 uncultured Peptococcaceae bacterium | reverse complement strand
CCTTTGCGCGGCGGGTCTACTACAACCACGTCCGGCCTAACCCCCTTTTTTACAAGTTGGGGCATGAGCACTTCCGCCTGACCTTGAAGAAATTCCGCATTATCCACATCATTTCTTTGCGCATTGAGTTTAGCATCTTCTACGGCTTCTGCCACATACTCGATGCCGATAACCTTTTGTGCTTTTTTCGCCAGGAAGAGACTGATGGTACCGATACCGCAGTAAGCATCGATAACGGTTTCTTTACCGGAAAGCCCTGCATAAGCCAGGGCTTTTTCATATAGCACCTCCGTCTGGATATTATTGACCTGGAAAAAGGAGCGGGGCGAAATGGTAAAGGTAAAAGACCCAATCCGGTCCTCGATTTCTCCTTTTCCCAAAAGAACAGTGGTTTCTTTCCCCATAACCTCCCCCACAGGCTTAGGGTTGAAATTCTGACATATACCAACAACGGCTGGGGTTTTATGGCATATTTCCCGGGCAATCCTTTCTTTATGGGCTGAGAATTCTCCCGAAATAATGAAAACTACCAGGATCTCACCAGTGGCTTTGCTTTCCCTGATTACCACGTGACGCAGCCCCTTTTCCTCTTTTGTCGCCACTTTTACCTCATAGTAAGTGAGAATATTTTCTAGAGAGGCGATCAGTCCCGTAACCCGGGGAGAAAAAAGATGTTGGCAATACTGGGGAACAAGATCATGAGATCCCTCCTCCACAAAACCCAGCTTTATTTTTCCCTGGGATATACCTACCTTAAAATGACCTTTGTTACGACAGGCCCAGGGATCTTTCATGCCCAGAACAGGCAGTACTGGCACTCCATCTAAACCGCCAATACGGCTAAGGGCTTCTCTTACTATCCTTTCTTTAATATCTAACTGGCCCTGGTAAGCGATGTGCTGCAACTGGCAGCCCCCGCAGGAGAAATAGACTTCACAGGGAGGGGTTAGCCGCTGGCTGTGTTTTTTCAATACCTGCAGCACTCTGCCCTTTAAGAAGCGTTTATGCCTTTCCGTAATCTCCACCAGGACTTCTTCATCCAACAAAGCCCCGGGAACAAAGATTACCTGCTCACCGACTCTCCCTACCCCGGCCCCCTCGTGGGAATATCCCGTGATGGTTACCTTGTATACCTTATTTTGCTTCTGCATCCTTATTTCACCAATCCAATCTGATTTACCGACTTCCTAAATAAGTAACGAGTCACAAGTATTCTTATATCGTGAACAGTAAGCCGTAAACCGTGAACAGTTAACAGCAAACGACTTCCGATATCCGACATAGCGAGACTTGTGCCTGCGGTGCATCCGATATTAGTGACCAGATTCCAAGTGTCTGGAGTCCGGTTAATAAAATTCACTACCAACTAACAACTAACAACTACCAGCTATCTTTACTTCCAGCATAAAAATGACCTGGCTCTGAAAAACTAGTAGTCAGGGTGATACGATGAATTACGATACAGCAGTGTTTGTGGAAAACCTGCAGAAAATACTGGCTGAGCCACTGTGTCTCCAGGGAAATCCCCAATACCTGGACATCTCTTCCTCCCAGTTAATTGAAGACGAACGACTCCGGGAAGGAAGAGAGCAAATCCCTCCTTCAGACCCCCTGACCAAAGCTCTCGGCCTCATTCTGGAATCCATGGAACGAGGTCCTTTCGACCTGACACGCTTTGGCATCAATGAACTCTTAAAATCTTATTTTTTCCAGGTAAATGAGGAAAATCAGGAATACTGTACCAAGTGTTATTTTAACTGTATCTATCAGATTTATCTTTACGGCCTGATGGAATATTATCCTTTTACCGACCTGCTCTGGGAGTATTTAAGCCTTTGTTTTCATGCCATGGGCATCTATCTGGTAGACCATAAACTAGATAAAGGCTGCCAGGTCTTCCTCAACAAAGTTTCCACCATGGGTAAACTTGCCGCCCAAAAAGGATTACACACCAGCTCTATCCAGCATTTCCTGCATAACTTAGAAATCCGGGCTAATGAGAGCGGTTTCCCGGATTTGGCCGACAATGCCAAAAACCACCGTTTCAACCTGGAAACTTTCTGAAAAAGGTGATTCCGTGTTCAGCGACAAAATTTATCCCTATGTCATGCTGGCTGTAGCCAGCGGTCTTTTAACCCTTTTGGGTTCAGTAGGTATCTTCATCTCCTTAATTGTGCAAAGACGACTGGAACGCCTCCAGGATGTTCTGGAAGAGTTTATCAACCTGTCCTACCGCAGTGAAATCAATCTTACCGGGAAAATGTATAACCTGATTGAAAAATACCAGATGCACTATATTTTCCCCCAAAATCCCCGCCGTATGATTTTACGCTATATAGACCTTAATATCATCTTCATCTTGGTTATTTGGGTAGGACTCCTATTTTTATATTATGAGCCGCCCTTTTCCCCCGAGATCATCCTGCGTTCCCTTCCTTTAATAATTGGGATTTATGCCACCCTGTTTTTCCGCCAGCTCCTGAGAAGTACCATCAACCTGGAAAACCCTTTGCTGGACTCTATCATTCCCGCCCCTACCAAACTGCGTAGCATCTCTTTTCTTTCCCGCTTCGTTAACCTTTCGGTAAAATCAGTTCTTAAACAGGCCCGTCTTACTCTTTTGGTCAAGGTCGAAAATAAGGATAGTCCTAAACTAAAAGTACTCCTCAAAGAAGAACTGTCCTTCGACGATTTTTTTTATTTTCTGCTTATTTCTGAGGAAGAAACACCCTGTTTCGTTTCCTTCGGAGAGATTAACTTTCATTTCCCCCCCGATCCGGTTACAGGTAAACCGGCCCCTGTCCGCCGCAACGTCAATGTCCCTTTAGGGGAGTTTACATTATCCCGGTTTCCCGAGGAATTAAAGGCTCAATTCCTGGTCTTTACCAAAGGAGAAAAAAATCCCATTCAATATGTTTACCACCTGTCCCAGGGGACCAGTTATCTCTCGTCAAATAGCGAACCGGATATAACGGTGAACCATCAAATTATCTACACCGTTAAAGATGCCATAGTGGAAGTCCTGGAGTGCGAAAGCAGCATACCCCATTTTTGCGAGTTAAATTCCTTTTTCCATCTAAATGGTGAACGATATTATTTAGACCGCCTCAGCCAGGGCTATCATCAAGCTATCAATCTTAAAACATGTCATGAAGAAGTCTTTATTGATTAACAACTTTTCCCTCCCGCACCAGGTAAACAGGTTCAGGAAACACTCCTTTTTTTAACACTTCAGCCAGTTTATCCCCTTCATACGCATAAGTTTTAAAGAAATACAGGTTGGCCTTGTAACCTGTTTTTATCACTCCTTCATTCTCCTTACCCAAAAGCTGGGCCCTTGCTCCCGTAAGACTGGCTACCAGGTCTTTCTCCTCCGACCCTTTTTGCAGAGAACTCAAGGGAAGAAGCAAGACTTTCCTGGTATTGTGTTCAGCAGTGAGGACTTTTACCATCTGCTCCGGACTAACCCCCTGCACCCGGGAAGCCTGCAGCAGGCTCAAACCGGCATAAGGAGGATCAATAAGAAAAATGTCTTCCGCCGGATAACGGGGATAGCTGTTAACCATAAGATGTTCTATTACCCCCTCGCCTTTTACCACAGGGATGGGAAAGGGGAGGACGGTAAGACCTCCTGCTTCCAAAACAGGAGAATCTTTGGGATTAACATAGCCAACTCCCACAATACAGCCATCCCTGATGGCAATGTCACCGCGGAATTTTCCATTTATACCTGTACCATCAAGGATTAAGGCGTGTTTAACCACCAGGTCATAAGGCTCTTTGGCCCGGAACAGGTAGCTGTAACCCTGCACTTTGAGACTTGTGAAGATATTGAGGCTCAAAAAATAACTGGTAATCCCCAGAACCAGCGCTAACAGGCCTATTTTTATCCAGCGCAATCTTTCACTCCTCTATTTTGGATTCTCCTCTTAATTCTACAT
>CAZWTM010000129.1:0-3980 GCA_964637385.1 uncultured Peptococcaceae bacterium | reverse complement strand
TATAAAGAAGGTTAAGTGGGAGCGTTGTACGATGAAAGTAATGGTTTGTGGTGCCGGGACCATGGGCGCGGGTATAGCCCAGGTCCTGGCCGAAGCAGGGCATAATGTTTATCTCCGCGACATTGATGAAAAATTTGTAGTCAGGGGAACAGGCATTATTGAAAAAAATTTAGCCCGAAATGTAGAAAAGGGTAAGATGACCTCAGAGACTAAAGAGGCTGTACTGGCAAGGTTAAGAGGCACCGTTGATTTGAACGCAGCAAAAGAGGTTGACCTGGTTATCGAAGCTATTATTGAAAAAATGGAACACAAAAAAGCGCTCTTTATGGAACTGGAGGATATATGTTCCCCGTCTACCATCTTTGCCTCCAACACGTCCGCACTGAGTATCAGTGAATTGGCTGCCTCCACCAAGCGGCCCGATAGGTTCATTGGCATGCATTTCTTCAATCCTGCGCCTGTGATGAAACTGGTAGAAGTGATTAAAGGCGTGGGCACCTCTGAAGAAACCTATCATTTCATTAAAGAATTGGCTCAAGATCTGGGCAAAAATCCTGTAACCGTGGAGGAGGCACCCGGTTTTGTGGTGAATCGCATCCTGATCCCCATGATTAATGAAGCAGCTTATATCCTGATGGAAGGTGTGGCCTCTGCCGAGGATATCGATGTGGCCATGAAGTTAGGGGCCAACCATCCCATTGGTCCCCTGGCCCTGGGAGATCTGATCGGGCTCGATGTTTGTCTCTCCATTATGGAAACCCTGTACGCCGAGTTCGGTGATGCCAAATATCGCCCCTGCCCGCTTTTGCGGAAGATGGTTAGAGCTGGTTACTTAGGCCGTAAAACCAATCAGGGCTTCTTTAAATATTGAGGAGATAGTTCTTTTATATTTCACTGGGGGGGGTTTTTGTCTGTTGAAGGAAGTAGTCATTTTAAGTGCTGTGCGTACACCTATCGGTAATTTTGGAGGGTCCCTGGCCGAAGTCGAGGCAGCGGACCTGGGGGCTCTGGTGATTAAGGAAGCTCTGAAAAAGGCTAAGGTGGCCCCTGAGGCAGTGAATGAAGTCATCATGGGCTGTGTTTTACAGGCGGGCTTGGGTCAAAATGTCACCCGCCAAGCGGCCCTGAAGGCAGGACTTCCCCTTGCTACACCGGCCCTCACCATTAATAAAGTCTGCGGGTCCGGCTTAAAATCTGTGATGCTGGCTGCACAGGCCCTTATGCTGGGTGATGCGGAGGTGGTAGTCGCCGGGGGCACGGAAAACATGTCCCAGTCCCCTTATCTTCTGCCCAAGGCTCGTTTCGGGTACCGCATGGGCCATGGGAAAGTGGAAGATTCCATGATCAAAGACGGTCTCTGGTGTGCCATGTCTGATTACCATATGGGTATTACAGCAGAAAACATTGCAGCTCAGTGGGGCATCACCCGCGAGGAACAGGATGCTTTCGCAGCCGAAAGCCAGAACCGTGCGGAAAAAGCTCTGCAGGAAAACAGGTTTGCCCAGGAAATCATTCCTGTGCAAATCCCTGTGAAAGGCGGCTTTAAAGAATTTGCCGTGGACGAATTTCCCCGGGCCGGCGTTACGGTGGAGCAGTTGGCCAAACTGAAGCCCGCTTTCAAAAAAGATGGAACCGTCACCGCCGGCAACGCTTCCGGCATCAATGACGGCGCTGCCGCCCTAGTTTTGACAACGGCGGAAAAAGCCCGGGAACTGGGAATAGAACCCATGGCCAGGTTTGTGGCCGGCGCTTCCGCAGCTGTAGATCCTACCATAATGGGTATCGGTCCCGTTGACGCGACCAGGAAGGTTTTAACCAAAGTGGGCTGGCAGGTCAGCGACCTGGATTTGATCGAGGCCAACGAAGCTTTTGCCGCCCAGTCCCTGGCTGTTGTCAAAGACCTGGGTCTTAACCCAGAGATCGTTAATGTTAATGGTGGCGCCATTGCCCTAGGCCACCCCATAGGCGCTAGCGGCGCCCGGATTCTGGTTACTCTTCTCCATGAAATGGTGAAGCGGGAAGCCAGGAAAGGCCTGGCTACCCTTTGTATCGGCGGCGGCCAGGGCGTGGCTGTTCTGGTGGAAAGGTAAACTGGAGTGGGGGATATAGCTGAAAAGATAGGAGGGAGAAAAGTGGATTATAAAAATATCCTGTTAGTCGAAGAGGGACGAGTGGCCGTAATCACTGTCAACCGGCCCCAGGCCTTGAATGCCCTCAATGAAGAAACCATGGACGAACTAAAGGATTGTTTTACCAGACTGGGTCAGGATGAGAACATCCGGGCCATAGTTCTAACAGGAGCAGGGGAAAAAGCTTTTGTGGCCGGGGCTGATATCGCCTATATGGCTAGGATGAATCCCATAGAAGCCAGAAATTGGGCCAAATACGGTCAGGGAGTTTTTAGCATGATAGCCAATCTTCCCAAACCTGTCATTGCCGCCGTTAACGGGTTTGCTCTGGGCGGGGGATGCGAAATTGCCATGGCCTGTGATATTCGTATTGCGGCCGATAATGCCAAATTTGGTCAACCGGAAATAAATTTAGGTATTATCCCCGGTTTTGCGGGTACCCAGCGTCTTACCCGCCTGGTAGGTAAAGGCATGGCTAAGTTATTGATCTACACGGGGGATATGATCGATGCCCATCAGGCTCTGGCTATGGGACTGGTGGAAAAAGTAGTGGCTAAAGAAGAATTGCTCAGTACCGCATTGGATTTAGCCAAAAAGATCGCCGGTAAGTCTGTGACCCCCATTGTTTTGGCCAAAGAACTGATTAATGCCTGTGACGAGATAGGGCAAAAGGCTGGAGAGGTTCTGGAAGGCGAGTGTTTCGGCATGTGTTTTTCCACTGAAGACCAGAAAGAGGGCATGGATGCCTTTCTGAACAAGAGGAAGCCTAATTTTAAATAGAATTCTTGGCCGGGCGATTCCTGTAAACATCCCGGGGATTAAGTATTTTCCTGTAATAACATCCAGGAAGTTGACCTAAATGGCATTTTATGATTCCGAGATAGGCAATTTACCGGAAGGGGTGGTTAAGTACAGGAAGCAATCCCCGGATGTAATTCATCAAAAAGTCTAAAGTACCATAAGTTCTGGCTTAGCCCAGCTTTAATCAAACCTGGTAATTTTTATATTACCCCGATCCAGGGCAAATGCAGGGGCATAGCAAAGAAGTCTCCGGTATATGTTAATACCGGGGACTTCTCACTTTACGTTAAAGAAGGTGTAATTTTATGAAGACTGGTTTCTGGGAATGGCGGGACGTGGTGGCTGTTTTTGCTCTTCGTTTGCTTCTTGTTTTATTATTTGGACGATTGATACTTCCTTTGCTGGGGATTACGGATTACCTCAGCTTACAGGTGGTAGACAGCAGTATTTTTATTTTACTTGTGCTTATTTTCTTAAGAATAAAAGGTATCAGTCCAGCTCGTTTTTTCCCCGGCTCTGTCAACGAAGTTATCACCCAACTGACCTGGGGTGCAGTGGTAGGCTTTGCCGTTTTCTTTTTGGGTAACTATGGTGAAAAATTAGCCTTAAAATACCTGCTGGTGGATGTGGGGCCCCATCCTTTAATCAATTTAACCGCCAACGCCCGCACGTCAGGGCAGTTTTTGTTCCCCTTCCTGGTTGGGGGATTCCTGGTGCCTGTGGCTGAGGAGTTTTTTTACCGAGGTTTTTTGTATCCCGTTTTACGCCGACACCTGGGTGTACTTTTAGGCATTATTGCTTCTGGCCTGCTTTTTACCTTAGCGCATTTTAACCAGATCTGGTTTGTCGAGATTTTTCTGGTGGGTGTGATTCTTACCTGGTTGTACCAGCGGTTCGATTCCTTACTTCCGGGAATTATCGCCCACATTATCCTGAATGGCAGCAGGCTCCTTTCCATATATTTATCCCTCTGACATAAAGGACCTGGGCTATCGATGTAGAATTAAGAGGAGAATCCAAAATAGAGGAGTGAAAGATTGCGCTGGATAA
>CAZWTM010000128.1:0-4280 GCA_964637385.1 uncultured Peptococcaceae bacterium | reverse complement strand
TTACCAGGGGTAAAGGCTGGGGTATTGTGGTAGAAACGGGTATGAGTACGGAAATGGGGCAAATCGCAGACTACATCCAAAGGACTGAGGAAGAAGATACACCATTACAAAAGAGATTGGCCCAGCTGGGCCGCTGGCTTGTCTTGTTTTGCCTGGCTATTGTTACTGTGGTGGTAGTGACTGGGGTACTGCGGGGTGAACCCGTTTATCGCATGTTTCTAACAGGGGTAAGCCTGGCTGTGGCGGCCATACCGGAGGGTTTACCGGCTATTGTGACAATTGCCCTGGCTGTAGGTGTGCAGAAGATGGTGAAAAGGCAGGCTATTGTGCGTAAATTGCCGGCGGTGGAGACTTTGGGCTGTGCTACTGTGATCTGCTCCGATAAAACTGGTACCTTAACCCAGAACGAAATGACAGTGCGTCAGATTTTTTCCTCCGGTGATTTTGTACATGTTACGGGAGAAGGGTATGAACCCAGGGGTAAATTTGTGTATCCTGAGATGGACAAATGGCGTAAAGAAAATAAATATGGTTTGGAATTGGCTTTAAAGATTGCAGCCCTCTGTAATAATGCTGACCTGCAGAAGAACGATACCGTGGTGAGGGGACTTTTCAGAAATAAAAAAGAGGATACCTGGAAAGTTTTAGGTGATCCTACAGAGGGCGCATTGTTGGTAGCTGCTGCCAAAGCAGGAATCTGGCGTGAGCATTTGGAAAAGACGGAAAGACGGGTTTATGAAATCCCTTTTGATTCGGAACGTAAACGCATGAGTGTGGTCTATTTAACGAAAAATGGTCCTGTGGTCTATTGTAAAGGAGCTCCCGATGTCATCTTAAATCTCTGCACAAGTGTCTTCTGGCAGGGAAAAGCAGTTCTTCTAACGAAAGAGCTTAAAGAAGAAATACTGCAGGCTAACGATAGAATGGCTGCCCAGGCTTTACGTGTTTTAGGTTTTGCTTTTCGTGACATTCCCCGGCAACTAAACTGGGAAAAGGATGAGAACAAACTAGAGGAGAACCTGACCTTTGTGGCTCTGGCTGGCATGATTGACCCACCTAGGCCGTCAGCCAAACAGGCCGTAAAGGTGTGCAAAGCTGCAGGCATCAAAACTGTGATGATTACAGGTGACCACAGAAATACGGCTGAGGCTGTGGCTAAAGAATTAGGTATTATTACCAGTGATTCCCAGAAGGTTTTAACAGGTCCCGAACTGGATAGGCTTACTGACAATCAATTGTTGAAAGAAGTTAATCAAATAGCGGTTTATGCCCGGGTTTCCCCTAAGCATAAGCTCCGTATCGTGAAAGCCCTTAAAGGAGCGGGACACATTGTAGCCATGACTGGAGACGGTGTGAATGACGCTCCTGCTGTAAAAGAGGCAGATATCGGTGTGAGCATGGGAATTACCGGTACCGATGTGACAAAAGAGGCATCGGCCATGATTCTGGGGAACGATGACTTTGCCACGATTGTGGCAGCAGTAGAAGAAGGCCGTGGTATCTATGATAATATCAGAAAATTTATCCGTTATCTCCTTGGTTGTAACGTGGGTGAAGTGTTAACCATGTTTGTGGGAACCCTTATTGGTTTACCCTTACCTCTTCTACCTATCCAAATTCTCTGGGTAAACCTGGTGACGGACGGTTTACCCGCTATGGCTTTAGGTGTTGATCCCACTGACCCTGATATTATGCAGCGCAGGCCCCGGAGCCCCCGCGAAAGTATTTTTGCCCACGGTTTGGCCAGGCGCATCGCCGTGAGGGGAACCCTCATCTGCTTTACGACTTTAACCGTTTTTGTAGCAGGTTTCTATCTTGGTGGGGAAGATTTAAATTTAGCCAGGACCATGGCTTTTACAGCCCTGGTATTCTCCCAGTTGTTCCATGTTTTTGACTGCCGTTCCGAGCGCTATTCCATCTTTGAATTAGGATTTATGACAAATCCCTTCCTGGTAGGAGCCGTATTATGTTCCATAACCATGCAGTTATCTGTTATTTATCTTCCCTTTTTGCAACCCATTTTTAAGACAGTTTCACTGCAAGTTTGGCACTGGGTCTTGATCATTGGTTTATCGGGAGGAACAACCCTCTTGCAAGGATTGTATCGTACTGTTAAAATCAGGAGAAAGAGGCGAATGATTGCTTTACGTGCTTAGAGAGGTGTTCTTGGATGAAATTCGTAAAAATGCATGGTATAGGAAATGATTTTATTTTGGTAAACGGTTTTAAGGAACAGATGCCCCAGAACATTCCTTTAACCGTGCAAAATTTGTGTGACCGTCATTTTGGCATAGGAGCCGATGGACTGGTTTTTCTTCTTCCTTCAGAAAAAGCGGATATCAGGATGAGATATTTTAACTCTGATGGCAGCGAAGGCGAAATGTGCGGCAATGCTATTCGCTGTTTTGCCAAATATGCCTTTGATGAGGGTCTTATATGTAAAGAAAGCTTTACGGTGGAAACTCTGGCGGGGGTAATGCTGCCCCGGCTGGTCCTCCAGGACGGTAAAGTTACGGGTGTTACAGTAGATATGGGGGAGCCTTTCCTGGAAAGGGATCAGGTTCCCATGTCCGGTCCTGCAGGCCAGGCCATTAACGAACCTCTGCCGGTACTGGATACCGTATTTTATGTGACGGCACTTCTCTTAGGGGTCCCCCACTGTGTCATTTTCGTGGATGATGTGGAAAGAATTGACCTGGAAAAATACGGACCAGCCATTGAGAATCACCCAGCATTTCCCAGGAAAACCAATGTACACTTTATTGAGGTCCTCAATGACCGTGAAATGAAGATGCGGGTTTGGGAAAGAGGTGCAGGTCTCACTTTAGCTTGTGGTACAGGTGCTTGTGCATCCTTGGTGGCTGCTGTTTTAAATAACAAGACAGGTAGAAAGGCTAAAATATATTTACCGGGCGGCACCCTGGATATTGAATGGGCTCAGAATAACCATGTGTATATGACCGGTCCAGCTCAAACAGTCTTTGCCGGTGAAGTCAAGGATCTTTCGTTAATAAAAGAAAAAGGGGTGTGATCATTACCTCCGGCAATGGCTAGTAGAATCCCTGGAGTGAAGACTCCGGGGATTTTTTATGAGAAAAAAGAAGGTAAATCCAATTTTAGGGAGAATACATAATTATGTAAACGCAATTAAGTTGTAAGTTGTAGGGGGGTGAAGAAAGTGTTTGGGTTTGGTTTAAGCGTAGCCTTGATCGGTATCGGAGTAGTTTTTAGTGCTCTGGTGTTTATCAATGTCTGCATCGTTTTACTTTCAAAATCGGTTAACTTATTTACCAGGAAGACTGCAAGGCCACCGGTTAGAGTTCTTGACACAGGGGCGAAAGAAATCTCAAAAGAACAAAGTGCCGAGGTTGTCGCTACGAAAGAGAAGGAAGATGATTTGGAAATTGTTGCAGTTATTGCTGCTGCCATTGCACAATATGCTGCTCTGGATAAAAAAGAATATCGCATCACAACCATTAAAAGGTTACCTGCCCGTATGAATAATGCCTGGCCGTCTGCCGGACGTCAGCAAATCATGCAGGAAAGACTGAGTTATTATGGATAAGAATGTCGAAAGAGGACGATTGATTCTTTATGATGCCTGACAGGAATATAAAACTAGATACAGAATAAATATATTGCTATGAGTTGCTCCTTAGCCAGTCAGGTTTAACTGACTAAGTCAATGTAAATAGCCTTCCCTTGCGAGGTAGACGTGGTCTCTCCTCATAAAGGCAAACCCGCCTATGCAGCATGGTGGAAGTACTTTGATAAGTGCTTGTACTGTGTTCAGGGCGGTTTTTTCTTTGTATGCTGTTTTTTCCCTAAAAGAGAAAGAGGGGATTTAAAAGTCATCTGGATAAGAAAGGGGGGAAAAAAGTGCAAACACTGGTTTTTGGTTTGACTGTGGCATTAATAGGGATGTGTGTGGTTTTTGTAGCCCTATATGGCTTAAGCCTTATGATTGGTTTCCTGGAATATGCAGTTAAAGCACTGTTCTCACCAAAGCAAGTCCAGAAGCCGGCAGTTGAGGTAAAGGCGGCTCCTGCCCAGGTAGCAGTTGCGAAAACTGAGGAAGACGATACAGAAATGGCTGCCGTGATTTTTGCCGCTATTTATGCTTATGGACTGGCAACAGGAAGCACTTACCGTATTACCAATATTAAACGTAGACCGTCCCTTTATTCCAGTCCCTGGTTTGCTGCTGGGCGCCAGCAGTTGATGAATGAGCGCCTGTCATTTTATTAGTTGGTAGTTGTTAGTTGCTAGTCCTTAAGTAA
>CAZWTM010000127.1:0-4354 GCA_964637385.1 uncultured Peptococcaceae bacterium | reverse complement strand
ATTTCCGTACTCATACCCGTTTCTACCACAATACCCCAGCCTTTACCCCTGGTAATAACAGTGCCCATAAAGCCCATATTTCTTCTATCTCCCAGGGGGGTATCGGTTGAGTAGATTTCCTGAGGTCTTTTCTTGACAGGCACTGATTCCCCGGTTAAGGCCGCTTCTTCTACTTCCAGTTGGTTAGCTTCCATAATGCGTAAGTCTGCCGGTATAATATCACCTGTATCTAAGATCACAATATCCCCTGGGACCAGCTGGCTGGCAGGAACCCTTACCGTTTCTCCCTCTCTTTTCACAGTGGCTTCGGGGGCTATTAACTTTTTCAAGGCCTCCATAGATTTTTCGGCACGAAATTCCTGTACAAAGCCCAGAATAGCATTGATAATGATAATGGCCATGATGGTAATGGCATCGGCATATTCACCCAGTAAGCCAGAAATGATGGTTGCGGCCATCAATACTAAAACCATAAAATCTTTAAATTGGGATAAAAAAATAGCCACTGGGGAGATGCGCTTCTGTTGTATCAATTGATTGGGCCCAACCAGTTCCAGCCTCCTGGCTGCTTCCTTCTGCTCTAGACCTTTTTCTCTATCTGTTTGCAATTTTAACAAGACTTCTTCCTGCCCCAGGGCATGCCAGTTACTTTTTTCCATACTCGAGCCTCCTCTGCTGCCTAATCTTATTTTCTATTCTTTAATTCTTATTCGCAGGAGAAGACAAAAATGACGAGAAGTAGCCGACAACTCTTGATGCAGAAAATAGGAAGATGGGATATACTGATGTATAGCGATTATTCGACTTCCGCTTTCCGATTTTCATTTCGTAAAACGTTAACCGTAAACCGTAAAAATATTTCATTAGTCTTCACCGTTCACGGTTCACGTTCAATCATTACCCACTACCCACTACCAACTAACAACTATCAACTAACAACTAACAACTAACTCTGGAGGTAAACTATGTCTTTTGATGGAATTGTGATGCGTGCCGTAAGCCTGGAACTGGACCAGCTGCTCTGTAGCGCACGGATAGATAAAATATACCAGCCCCTGCCCCATGAAATTATTATTTTGCTTAGACAAAAGGGGCAAAATCATAAACTCCTTATTTCCGCCCATGCCCAGGAGGCCCGCATTCATTTGGTAACTCAGAGTAAACCCAACCCTGCCGAGCCCCCTCTCTTTTGTATGGTCCTCCGCAAGCACCTGGAAGGAGGAAAAATCATTTCCATCACCCAGCAGGGCCTGGAACGCATCCTGGACATCACCTGCGAAGTAATCGACGAACTGGGTGATCTGGTTACACGCAAACTTATGGTGGAAATCATGGGGCGCCACAGCAATATTATTCTGATTAACCCCCAGAATAATAAAATTCTTGATGCCATCCACAGGGTACCCCATACCGTGAGCCGCTACCGCCAGGTTCTGCCCGGTTTACCCTATCAGGCCCCTCCTCCCCAGGAGAAAATCATCCCCTGGGAAGTGACGGAAGAGGAATTTTTTTCCCGGTTTTTGTCCAGCCCCCTATCCCAGAGTTTAAGTAAAACCATCTTAAACACTTACAGTGGCCTTGGTCCCCAGACTGTGGAAGAAATTATCACAAGGGGAGGTCTAAATCCCTCCTTGCCTTTGGAATACTGTGGCCAATATGAACTAACCAAACTATGGCTGGCTTTTAAGGAAACTGCCGATGCTATCTATCACGGTAGTTTTACCCCTGAAGTCCTTATGCTTAATAAAAAACCTAGGACCTTTTCCGCCCTGGCTTTAACCCACTTTACCACCGGTGAACGCATCCCCTTTCCTGCCATGAACGAAGCGCTGGATTATTTCTACCGCCATAAAGAAGAAACAAACACCTTCCAACAAAAGAAAGCGGATATAGAACACTTGATAAAAAAAGAAATCGAGCGCTGTGAAAAGAAAGCTGGTCTTCAGGAAGCGACCATCCTGGAAGCACAGGATACAGAAAAATACCGGCTCTGGGGCGAACTATTGATGGCCCATCTCCACCAGTTAAAACCGGCCAAAGAAGTCCAGGTCACGAATTACCATTCTCCTGCCAGTGAGGCCTTAACCATTCCTTTAGACGAAGAGCTTACAATCCTGGAAAATGCCCAAATCTTTTTTAACAAGTACCAAAAAGCCAAAAACGCGGCCGAGAAAGCAAAGGAGCATTTGGCCGAAACCCGGGCAGAACTTGACTATCTCTACAGCCTCTCTGCCTCCTTAGACACAGTAACCAGTGTCCAGGAAGTTGATGAGATCAAGGAAGAGTTCCGCGAGGCCGGTTACTTGAAAACCGTTACTCCGCAAAAAGGAAAAATACCCGTGAAAGAAAACACTTCTCCCCAAAAGGTTATCGTTGATGGCTGGGAAATCTATTACGGAAAAAACAACAAACAAAATGACCTCTTAACCATGAAAATGGCCAAAGCCGATGATGTCTGGCTTCACACCAAAGATATACCCGGTTCCCATGTGCTCATTAAAAATCCCGAAGGTAAAGCTGTCCCGGACAACATCCTGGAAGCAGCAGCTTTATTGGCCGCTTATCATTCCAAAGCCCGTAATTCTACCCATGTACCTATTGATTATACATTACGTAAACACGTCCGTAAGCCTAAGGGGGCCAAACCAGGCATGGTCATTTATGATAACCAGCGAACCATCTATATAACACCGGAACTAGAAAGAATAAAAAACATTCTCGGTGAATGAAATACACCATCAAATTAAAGCCCAGGCTTAAATGCCTGGGCTCAGGTTTATTTTTTTCGCCTTATCAATGTATTTAACTAGCATTGAGGGAAGCCACAAGGCCTTTCCCCACCGCCTTAGCCAACTGGTAAGGTATCCAGAGAAAGGCAAAAAGAGACGGCAGGCTGTGTAAAAAGTGAACTTAATTAACTACTTTTTCCGCTCCATTCTGCCTTCCCCACTTACTCCTTTGCTCAAAAAGTTGTCTTTTTCTTTCCTAAGGGCCAATATTGCCTGTCGATAACGCCTTCTTGACAGATTAATGCGACACGGGAACCGTCCCCCTGTCGCATTTTCAGTTAGAGTAATGACATTACCATGACCGTCTATATGGGAGTAACAAAACTGCATACATTTACACAAAATGTTATAAATATATGGGTTTTTGGCGTTTAACTGATTCCTTGGCAGCCAATAATACCCTTAATGTATCTATTGCATCTTCAGCCGTAACTATGGGCTCTACGTCGTCAATAATACACTTTATGAAATAATTTAATTCATCCTTAAGCGCGTATGATTCAATACCAGCATCCTCTTCAGAACCTCCGGGCCATCTTAATATTCCGGGATATTGCCATCCTTTTTCCTCGTTACACAAAGAGATAGTCTGTTCAAGGTTATTAACTTGCATAACTCCCTTTGTTCCAAAAATATCAATTCGTGTATCATTCTCTTCGGTTGGAAAAGTTGACGGCAAGGACCAAGATTCCTCAATTACACCTATTCCACCATTTCTAAATCTTAAAAGTAAACAAATATTGTCATCTTGACCTTCTCTGTTACGTACAAACGAACCGCTTTCCGCATATACTCGTTCTACTTTATCATCTAGCATCCATTTTAGGATATCCACATCATGACCAACTATGTGAGTCATCATCCCCACTTCTGTAAAGCACCATTCAGGTTTTCCTAAAAGTCGTGACGATCTTCTACTTGAAACTTTAAAAACGTTACCAATATGTCCATTTTTTAAAATACTTTTTACACGTCTTAGGGAAGGATTAAATCGTTCTATATATCCCACCATTACTTTTCTATTATATTTTACTGCTGTTTCAGCAATTGCATACGCATCTTCAATATTTGTGGCAATAGGCTTTTCAAGCAGAACGTGCTTACCTGCAACTAACGCTTTTATAGCCATTTCCTTTTGTATATTCGGAGGAACTGCAATGGATACTGCATCGATGTTAGGATTCGAGAGCAATTGGTTGTAATCCGTGTAAGCAATAGCATCATACTTATCAGCGATCGCTTTTACATTATTATAATTTCTGCTACTGACGCCAATTAATTTTACATTATATAGTTCTGAAAATGTCTTGGCATGTAAAGTACCAAACTGACCAATGCCAATTACGCCAACTCCAATTTGCACCATATTTATATTCACCCTTTTATAGTTTTCTCAATAAAGTCTGTGAGAGTTTCAATCTCTTCATCAGTGATAAACCAGGCTAGCGACACCCGAATACCTTTGGTTTTCTTAATCAGATCTATGGTTCTCCATTGAATAATTATGTTTTTTTCTGCTGCCCTTCTAACAATTAATTCATGATCAGCATTTTCTATAAAAAATG
>CAZWTM010000126.1:0-4480 GCA_964637385.1 uncultured Peptococcaceae bacterium | reverse complement strand
CGATCCTCTTCTACCACCAGGACATAAAGCCAGGAACTTTCCCGGGCTGCTTTTTCGATTAAATAACGGTGTCCCAGGGTAAAAGGATTCCCATTCATCACAATACAAGAGGCACCATCCGGATTAGGTTCCGCAATTTTTTTCAATCCAGCCTTATATTCCTCTATTCCTTTTTTCCCCCATTCCAATAACACTGCAAAGGGAGAAGCTTCAGCCACCTTCTTAAAACCCATCCCTTGAAAATGATGGGCTTCTTCAGGTTTAGTAAAAATAAAAAGTTCTTCCTTCCCCATTTCCAAGGCCTTTTTCAGTAAATTGGTAACAATCAGGGCAGAAACTCCCTCTCCCTGAAAGCAGGGATCAACCCCTATGCCTTGCAAAATATTCCCCACTAAGGAACCAGTGCCGATAAGTTTATCACCATCATAGACACCGACGGTATACGCAATATTCTCGGGAGTTTTAAGACCCAAAGAATGAAGTAAATCACTTATTTTTTTCACCTCAAATATTTCTCTTACCTGGAACATACTCCTCCCCCCTTTATCATAGGGTAGACAAATGTTCTTTTCATTTCAGAAAAGGGCCTGAAAAAAGGCCCCTCTTCACTTCTTTAATTATTAACTTCCTAACAGGGGAACCAGGATACCCGCTATAATCAGGATGAGAGCCCCGCCTAGACGGGAGGAAATTTGACCGAAAGGCATCAATTCCATCCGGTTTGCTGCTGAGAGTACGGCGACGTCACCTGTGCCCCCCATATTAGCCATACACAACCCGGCAGTAAGAGCTGCCTCAATAGGATAAAAACCAACCAGTTTTCCTACATACCCGGCGCCGACAATGGCCCCAATCACTACAAACAGATCAATTAGAATATATTGGGGGGTCAAAGCCGCTAATACTGTCTTTAGGTCAGTGTAAGCAACTCCCACTCCTACTAACAGGGCTAAGGTAAAATTTTTGGCAACAAACTGGTACCACTGGTTTGTACCTTCCTCCACATACCTGGGAACCAGACCAAATATTTTACAAATAGCAACGGTAATGATCATTAGGGCATAAGAATGAATGGGAATAATCTTAGCCAGGAGAATACCCGTAATAAAGAAGACTGTGGACACTAAAAGTCCTGCACCCATCTGGGCATAATTCATTTTACTTTCTGTACCCTTTGTCAACGTGAACCCTTGCATAATCAAACCGTTTCCCGTCCATTCCGGCTTTATTTTCCCTAGTCTGTCCAGCAGGCCGGCAAACACTATGGAGAGGGCATTACCCAAGGCTAAAGCGGGAACCAGTACTGAAAGATAATATTGGGCATCTTTTCCTAAGGATTTGGCATAGATTTGCGACATAGGAACAGCACCGGCTCCCATACCCCCACCCATGATGGGCATAGCAATCTGGGTAAGGGCCTCCCGCCAACCGTACCCGATAACACCACCTAAAATTGCAGCAAATCCAAAACTTACAATTACGCCTCCCAGCAAGGGCCAAACGTAGCGGGCACCGGCCTTCACCAATAATTTTGAATCCATGCCCAAAATACTACCACAGATAAGTGCAGCGATGTAAAAATCAAGAAATCCCATACCCGTCATGAAATCAGTAACGATTTTTATGGTATCCTTGGGCATCAAGCCGGCATATACCATGTATGCGCTGCCAAAGACAGCAACAATTGGTCCGCCCCCCAGATAATCCTTAACTACTGGAATGTTGTCCCCCAGCAATCCAGCTATTGTTCCTAAAATTATCAGGTAGGCAAAGGCACCAATCATTCCTTTGGGCAGCAGCTTCATGTAAGAAGCTCCGATAACCGCTACACTAGCTATCAGAAAATAAACGGCAGGCATACCCATAATGGTTAACTTGGGGGATGAGGGCGTTTTAACTTCTACGGACATAAGAAAACCTCCTTATTTTTATATTACTTACATTTTGCAGGAGGTTTCCCGTTATAACAATGTATACGATCTTTTAGGTCTTTTTGTTCTTTATGGTCCCCGTCGTCCTTTTGTATTTTTTAATGGGCCGCCCGATACTACCGTACTCCAACTGCATTTCAACCTCACCTGTCACCACAAGATGTTCAAGATACCTCCTGGCTGTAACCCTGGCTATCCCAACGCTATGGGCAATTTCATCAGCAGTAAAAAATTGATTATTCTCCATAGTATATTCTTTAATTTTGTTTAGTGTATATAAATTAAGTCCTTTAGGTAGATCTGACTCTTTTTTACGGCTTATGATCATTGAGTCAATTTCTAGCTGGGAGATATTCTTTTTTTTGTCGAACTTCCGGATCATCTGCAGGTAGTTTTCAAGAGATGCCCTTAGTCGTTCCAAACGGAAAGGTTTAATGATATAGTCGATTACCCCATATCTCATCCCTTCTTTTAAATGCAAGGGGTCTTGAGAAGCCGTAACCATAATTACATCCATATCCAGCCCTTTTTGTCTCATGTCTTTCAAAAAATCCAATCCGTTTGACTGAGGCATAAAAATATCAAGAATCACCAGATCAGGGTTGTACCTGCTGACCACCTTCAGTCCTTCCGTACCACTGTGAGCAGTCGCCACAACGTTAAATTCGGGACAATCCTGAACAACTCTCCGGTTAATTTCAATAACCATAGGGTCATCTTCAATAATGACTACCCTTACACCCTTCATCCCATTACTCTTCCTTTCGGTATAATTATTTGAAAAATAACACCGCCTGCCGGCTTATTGTGCCAGGATATGTGTCCGTCCATTTCTTCTACAAAGTTTTTAACCAAAGTTAAACCAATCCCTTTATTTTCTCTCCCTTTCGTAGTAAAACCCTGTTGATATATTTTATCAGAAATGGCCTCCTCAATTCCTTCGCCCCAGTCTTCTACCTCTAAAAACAAGCATTCCAACTTCTCTTTAATTAGGACCCTAACCTGCCGCCTGCCATTCTCCATATTTTTTACAGCATCAAAAGCATTATCAATCAAATTCCCTATAACTGTGATTAACTGGCTGTTGGAGGATTTGGGAAACAACGCGGGTAAGGAACATGCCTCGTCAATAACCAGTTTTATCCCCCATTCATTGGCTAAGGCCAGTTTCCCCAACAATAACCCGCCAATCAAAGGCTCCCTGATCTTTTTTACCAGGATATCTACGGTATCCTGCTGCTTTTCACTGGTGTCCATTATAAAAGCAATAGCTTCGTCATATCGCCCCAACTGTAAAAGCCCGGCAATCGTATGAATTGTATTTTTGAATTCATGACTTTGAGCCCGCAGGGCATTCACATATTTTTTTACACCGGTCAGTTCTTCGGCTAATTTTTGTATTTCCGTCATATCACGGAAGCTGGCTACCGCCCCAACCACCTGATTATTTAAGATTATCGGTACTCTATTTGTTAACACCCTGTTTTCATAGAATAACTGGTCCTGATCGAACTCGGCCCTGCCACTAACTAACACTTCAGGAAGACGGGTATTAGGAACAATATCAACAACAGGCATACCGATTACATCTTTATCCAAACCTAACAGTTTTTTCGCGCCTTCATTCATTACCGTTATAAGGCCTTTTTTATTAATAGCGATAATTCCTTCCCTGATTGAACTCAAAATAGCTTGTTTTTCTTGCACTAAGGTAGCAATTTCAATAGGTTCTAACCCAAACATGGCCTTCTTAACATTACGGGCCAGTAATACGGCTCCCAAAAGCCCAATAAAAAGGCCCAATACTAGAGCTTTCATAATCTTAATTTGCAAAAATGTCAGTGATTTCTGTACATCAATAGATAAAACACCTACTACAACAGCTCCTACTTGTCGGTTATCTCTATAAACAGGTACAAATGCCCGCAAGGAAGGTCCAAGAGTTCCTACAGACTTAGAAATATATTCTTTTCCAAGTAATACCTCACCCTCATCTCCTCCCACAAGTTTTTCCCCAATTCTTTCCGGAACAGGGTGAGAGTAGCGGATACTCTCCATATCTATAACAACAACAAATTCTGCTTTGCTTTTTTTCCTGATTTCTTCAGCTATAGGATTGATGATTAAGTGCCCGTCTTTTGTCCCTACATGGTTTTTTATATCGGGAATTTCCGCTGCCGCATGGGCTATATCCAAGGCAATCTGGGAAATCTGTTTTTCTATTTCCACACTCACATAATCAGTAATAATATAACCCGCAATTCCCAGGGAAAGTAAGACTACCAAAATAATCAGTAGAAATATTTTGGTTTGCAGGCGCAGCTTCATATGTCACCTCATTTTCATTCAGGAATCAATGAAAAAGCAAGGACTGTTGACTATATTTCATCAACAGCCCCTGTCAAACCTTTTGCTCGAATCCATAAGCTTATGCTTTACACCTTCACTATCAGCGTAATCGTTTATTCGTAAATCTAAAACAATCCCGTAATTCTCCCCTCAGCATCGATATCAATCTCATTGGCCGCAGGCTTTTTCGGTAAACCGGG
>CAZWTM010000125.1:0-4591 GCA_964637385.1 uncultured Peptococcaceae bacterium | reverse complement strand
GGGTGGCTTATATAATCTCACGGTATGTTATGGCAGCAAGAAGAAACTCACCGATTGTTCCTGAAAAAGTAACCCCCCATATGTTTCGCCACAGCAAGGCAATGCATTTGCTGCAGGCTGGTGTAAACCTGATTTATATCCGTGATTTCCTTGGGCATGAGGACATAAAAACCACCGAAATTTACGCCAAGTGTGATACGGAACTAAAACGTACCGCCATTGAAAATGCCTATCCTGATTTAGTGGACAGTAATCTTCCTGATTGGAACAAGGATTCAGCATTGCTCGATTGGCTCTCTAAACTGAAGTAATCCAGATATTATGCAAAGTAAATCAAAGATAGTTACAGATAATACAAGACTTTCAGCGGTTTACTTTGCATAATCATCAACTTTGCATAAGGAGGAGTAATATCACCGTTATTGGCAAATCTCTACCTCAACGAACTGGACTGGAAACTAGAGGAGCATGGTATCAGGTTTGTAGGATACGCCGATGACTTTCTGTTGTTCGCAAAAACCCGGGAGGACATAGAGAAAGCAGCCCAAATAGCCAGAGAAACACTGGCTGAACTGGGACTGCAAGTATCCATGGAAAAGACACGGTTTGTGGATTTTGACAAGGATGACTTTAACTTCACAGGATTTACCTTCAAGCATTGGCGGGAACGCAAGAAAGACGGAGAAAAATACTTCATCGTCAGACCTACCGAGGCTAACATCAAAGATTTCAAAGCGAAGATCAAAGCCATGACCAAAAAGACACTCACACTAAATACTAAGAAATGGCTAGACCAGGTGAATCCGGTTATCCGAGGCAAAATAAACTTCTTTCTCACCGTATATGAAGCAATTAAGGAGAACGAGAAATACGGACAGATGAGCCGGTGCTTTATTAACTGCTATGGGAAAGAGTTTGAAGCGATAGATGCTTACACCCGCCAGAGACTACGAGTAGCCATGATACATGACCATCCTAACCAACGGAAAGGTCATGCTATGAAAACCAAATGGAACAATGAGTTTTTCGCAAAAATTGGATTAATTCCAGCCTGGAAATGGTTTCCCTACTCTATTAGAGGGAAGATAAAATATTGATGGATATTGGTATATATGGTTTTACAAAGAAAATAAGACAAGATTTGACAAAGAGGGAAGGAAACCTGGTTTTTATGTCGAATAATGAGGGTAAATCTTGCTATTGTGAGGCTATATATAAATGCAGATTCCATTTTTGTCATGGTTGCTGCAGGGGATACCGGAATGTATCGCAACTGCTACGATGGTATTAGTACTAAGCAAAGTGCCTGTTTCCGGGAAAGTCATTATGATAGGGCTCCTTCAGGCTGTAACAGTTTATTTAGTAAGGCTGCTGCCTTTAACCCCCGGTGTGCATATCATCATAGTGATATTTGCTTTAGCCTTTTTTACATCACAGATGGCAGATATACCCTTTCATAAAACTATTTTATATAGTTGCATAACCACTGTGTTTCTTACGGTGTGGGAGATAACATTTTTTGCACTTTTTAAGTATTCAAATCTTGTATCATTAGATCAAATAAAAAACAACCCGTTGCTAAGAGCGCTGACAGGGCTTCCCCAGGTGATAGTGTTGTTTCTTACTGCGTGGGTTCTGCATAAGAAAGTGAATTTCGGAATTTATACCAAATGATAGAGGGGTTTATACAAATACAAGGAAATCTATCTGTTTTGTCGAATAAATTCATGGAAATTACTATCAGGAGGAGAGAACAAATGCAAGTTCCGTTTCTGTCATGGTTGTTACAGGGAATACCCGAGTCAATTGCTATGGTCGCCTTTGTATTTGCCCTGGGAAACCAGCCATTAACTCGTAAGATAATATTGGTTGGTCTTTTACAAGGAATAAGTGCCTATATAATCCGGCTTTTGCCATTTACACCCGGGGTACATGCGGTAATATTGGTATTTATTTTAGCCGCTTTGACTACTAAATACTCCGATATAGAGTTTCGCAAAACGATATTATACAGTTTCCTCGCTTTTGTATTACTTATGACTTATGAGATGTTTTTCTTCTGGTTACACAGTAGCTTAAATATAGTATCAGCAGAAAAATTAAAGAACGATGTCATGCTAAGAACAATTACTGGGCTACCGCAAGTTATTATGATGTTTATCAGCGCTTGGGGTATAGGAAAAATACGTGCGAAATGGGATTAAGCTAATGAAAAGACCTTGGATAATTTTTTTTATGAAAAGTATGGTATTTTACTATACTTTTTCTTTATTTTGGAAGGAAAATGAAAAAAAATATAGAATTAAGTAACCTAAAAGAGGAAATGGAGGAAAATATGTCTTATTCTGGATTCAGTACGCGTATTAGCTCCTATCTTGCACGGGAATTAAACTATTCAGACGAACAAAAGGCAATTTTGGCATATGCTGTCGAAAGTATATTAATAACAGTACTGGGATTTGTCATTATTATGTCTGTAGGGCTGTTATTAAGAGCGCCATATGAAACCTTTTTTACAGCTGTGGCCGCTGGTACATTAAGAAAATTCAGCGGGGGAGCACATTTTTCTACACCTGGAAAATGCTTGCTTACCGGTGGGGTGGTCTATCCATTATTTGGGTTGACTGTAAAAAATGTATTAATGGATTATGTGAAAGAACCCATGTTTTTAACAGTTGTTTTAACTGCAGCGGTTGTAAGCTTTTATATAGTCGTTAAATATGCTCCCGTGGATTCGGTGAATAAACCCATCGTCTCCCCAGAATTTCGAAAAAAATTATCTAGGGCATCAATAATCACAGTATTAGTGTTTTATGCAGTGGCATTTTTAAATTATAGTACAAATTTAGGATTATCTATATTAGGGGGGATTTTACTTCAGGCGGTTACCTTGCTGCCCCCCCTTAATGGGCAAAGGAGGTGAATATCATGGGTAAGATCAAAATGTTGTTGCTAACCCTTACATCCACACTGTTATTCTTAATTGCTACTGTTAGCAGTGCTTTCGCATGCAATTCATGGTACCATCAACCGGAAACACCCAAAAGCCTTATTAAGTAGTCTAAGAGGTGGATTGATTCCACCTCCCTTACATTAGGAGCGGATTTTTTTGAAGAGTTTCGAAATAAAGAGAACAAAAAAAGTAGAAGAATATGTATTTGTAACTCAGGTTGTTTTTTTCCTCTTACTGGGCATTCTTTTGTTACGCGTTTTTAAACCCTCATATGAGACTCCCCTATCATTACATAGTAAAGGCATTATATTTTTATTTATATTAATAGGAGTATTGTTAATAAAAATTATTCAAAAAAATATTTATATAACCAACGATAAATTACTGGATTATCTATTATATTTGGTGTATCTTGTGCTATCAATTTTTCTTCTCAGCTATGAAAAGGAAGCTGTTTTTCAAATTCTTTTACTGATGCCAGTTATCGCCTCATCTTTACAAAACGGCTTACGTAGTGGATACATGTGGGCTGTCGGATCCACAGTAGGTATTTTAATCTTAGCCCTAATAGACCCTGCTAAATTAGAAATAGATTTATTATTGTTATGCATTATCTGGCTCCTGGCCTGGCTTCTGGGGAAAATGTCCGATACTGAGACCCAGATCCGGGAGGAATTACGGGATCTTGCTTCTCTGGATGGGCTTACAGGTATTTATAACCACCGTAGTTTTCATAGTATTTTAGATGAACAGCTTTTGCGCGCCAAAATCGAAAATAAGAGTCTTGCCCTGCTGATGCTGGATGTAGACTATTTTAAATATTATAATGACGCCTATGGACATCAAAAAGGTGATGAGGTTCTTCGCACCATTGCAAAGGTGATTGAGGATAATATAAAGAATATTGGTTTTTGTGCCCGTTACGGCGGCGAGGAATTTGCCGTGATTATTCCCGATTGCAATAAAGAATGTGGTTTGGAAATAGGGGAACGTATTAGACAAGCCGTAGAAAAAACGGATTTTAAAGGAGCTAACATTTTACCGAAAGGGCGACTGACCGTTTCGGTGGGAGTTGTCTGTTTCCCGGAGAGTGCCGATTCCAAGGAACAGTTGATCCAAAAAGCCGATGAGGCCATGTATAAGGCTAAATATACCAGCAAAAACAAAGTGGAGGTTTATTATTCCGTCCTGGATGAAATGGGCCACTCCTTGCAGGATAAAGAAAAAGACCTGCTCAATTCCCTGCGTACCTTGTTGATGGTAGTAAATGCCAAAGATCGATACACCTATGGACATTCGGAACGGGTGATGCATTATGCCACACAAATCGGGAAAAGACTGGCCCTTTGGGAATGGGAAATCCAGGAGTTGACTGTGGGTGCGCTGTTACATGACATTGGCAAGATTGAAATTACCCGTGAAATACTTAATAAATCAGGGAAATTAGCACCTGAGGAATGGGAGGCTATTAAACAGCATCCCACGTGGGGAGCAGATATGATCCGGCCCATCAGTTCCCTGGGCGGAGCTGTGGACATAGTGCTGTATCATCATGAGAACTACGATGGTTCTGGATATCCTAATGCCTTAAAAGGAGAGGAAATTCCTCTGGGTGCACGGATTTTGCGGGTGGCAGAC
>CAZWTM010000124.1:0-4859 GCA_964637385.1 uncultured Peptococcaceae bacterium | reverse complement strand
AGATATTAACAGCATCTTTGTGGAATTAGGCTTCGATATGCTTTTTTCTGTAGGTCCTGGTCCTTATATGAAGTTCACGTCTGCTTATATAATGATGGACCGTAGGCATATTGACGGGATTGCTTTTCGTTACCATGTATATGGGTTAATGTTGGCGTGTAGCCGACTCTGTGTTATGATAAGTTAATGAGGGAGGGTTGGGACTTATGGAGGAAAAACTTCTTCAACAAATACTGGCAGAACTTAAAGAATTAAATCAGAGAATAGGAATTTTAGAGGCTGGTCAACAAAGTTTAGAAGCCGGTCAAAAAAGACTGGAGGCTGGTCAACAAAGTTTAGAAGCCGGTCAAAAAAGACTGGAGGCTGGTCAACAAAGTTTAGAAGCCGGTCAAAAAAGACTGGAGGTTGCTCAGCAAAGTTTAGAAGCCGGTCAAAAGGAGTTATACCTGCTTACCCGGGGGCTGGAAGAAAGAACGGCCGTCATTTCTAGTACTGTTACGAGAGTTGAGGAAAGACTTGATACCCTTGAGGGCAGGGTAACTTCTGTGGAAACAAAAATTAATAAAATAGAAGAAAAAGTTGATCAGTTAGCAGAAAAAATTGAAAACCAAACTGACTATATATTGGAAAAACTGACGAAACATGATATGGCTATTCACGCCATCAAAAGAAAACTGGCTTAAGTCCCTGCTTAGGCCAGTTTTTAATTTCATGTATTACTTAATTCTCCAGAGTGAGGGGTTCCTGTCAAAGGATCAAATGCTAATACTTCCTCCGGTGGGAAGACGTTTCTCATTAATTCATGGATTTGTGCAAATAAAGGATCTTTAATGCTGGTAATTCTTACATATTCCATACCTGTTCATTCCTAGCGTAAATTGGACCTTATTTATTATATTGTTCCGCTTATATATTGTTCCGCTTATTTCGCAAACCTGTCCTATCCTCTTTTTATTTTGGTGTGAAGTCCTCTGGAAATAAATTTAGAAAGCTCCAAAAATTGTATTATAGTGGAAGGTATTTCTGCTCCCGTTAGATTTAACTTGAGTTTATGGGGAAAAGCGGACCATGCCGGGGCTACTCCCATGTACTTACGGCATGATGCCCTTTTGGGGCTGCGGAAATAATGCTTGCTTTAGAGAAAATCGTGATTTCAACCAGTTCCACGGGAGTGGGTACTGTGGGGCAAATAACTGTAAAGCCAGGTGCAGTGAATATTATTCCCGGGTCTGCTGCCCTTACTTTTGATATCCGTGACATTACCCTGAAACCCGTCATCAGGTGGTAACCCAGTTGAAAGAAGTGATAGAAAAGGTTTGCCAGACCCGGCAGCTTACCTATTAGTTGCGGGAGACCTTTAATATAGCGCCGGTAATGTTAGACAAAGAAATCGTTCATTTAATAGAACAGGTTTGTATTTAGTAAAAGCGAAAAGCAGGATTTCCTGCAATTACTGATTACTATTTTTTGTGCAAATTGGAACAAGAAACCAGTTACCGATTAAAAAGAAACGTATGATTTAATTAAGACTGAAAAGTAAAAAACAGGATAGACAAGAGGTACTTTTGGTATAGGTGGATTGGTATTAATTGGAACGCAAGCCCGATGTTCTGTCACATTATTTCCATTATTTCCATTATTTCCAGAGCGAACTGAATTTTCAGTCTATGGTTATAGTCTTCCAGATCTAAACCCAGTATTTCCTCAATCCTTTTTAACCTGTAGCTCAGGGTGTTCCCATGGATGTGCATTTTTCCTTTGGTATAGAACCAATTGCCGTTGCTCTTAATATTCAGTATTTTTAGAGGCACGCTTCTCTCCAGTACATGTTGGATAAAGATGCCTACGGTCTTGGGATGTCCCCGGGAAACCCATGCACGACAGCCTTGCGAGCTATTGGAATACACCGGATTTAAAAGATGAAGAAACTTTTAAAAGAATTAAAGAAGGTCTTACTTGGCCAGGTGACTATACTTCTCCCTGGGGGATTATCATCCATGTAAGATCCAAGACAGATACGGATACTATTAGTCGCCCTAAGAGAAGTTTATCATAATGTTGTCCCTGGAGTTTAGCATAGTCCAGGCAGGGATGCCTGGACTTTTACCATATTATGGCTTAAGTGGACAAGCAAAATAGTATTTACAAAATACCTCCCGGGGGTATATAATAACATAGTGAAAGCAATATATATGGAAATTATAATATAATGACGGGAGGTATAGTATGAATAAAAATTCGTCCGCCTTTTATCTTAAAACAAACCGTGTTTTTAACAATTTCAAGAAAATTTCCTGGACTATTGTGCCGGTAATTGCCATTGGAGGTCTGTTTTACCCCAAGCTGGGACTCCTTTTAATACCTATTATGCTGACCATCATGACCTTAGGCTTTTTTAAAGGAAAATACTGGTGTGGTAATCTCTGTCCCCACGGCAGCCTCTTTGACTCTATTTTACTACCTTTTTCCCCAAATAGAAGAGTACCTGGACTCATCACCTCAACAACTTTAAAAGTCCTTTTCTTCCTTTGGTATATGGGGATGTTTACCTGGAGGGTTGTCAAGGTGTCACAATTGTGGGGTACCCTCACCTTTTATGATAAGTTGGGTTTTGTTTTTACCATGAACTATCTTGTCCCTACCATCATTGGTACCACCTTGGCCCTCTTTGTGAATCCCAGATCCTGGTGTAATTTCTGCCCCATGGGAACCATTGAACAACTTTTCTATAAACTGGGTAAAGTCACAGGACTGAACAGGAAAACTGACGAAAAGGTAACCACTGCCGCTCCCGAGTTATGTCACAAATGTGGGAAATGCGCCAGGGTTTGTCCCATGCAGTTAAAGCCTTATCTGGAATTCTCACCGGATAATCAGTTGGATAACGAAAACTGTATTCGCTGTACTACCTGTATTGCCAATTGCCCGGCAGGTATCTTATCACTGGCCAATGCCGACAGAGTCCAGGAGCTGAAGCAAGGGGTCAACAAACTGGGTTACGAGGGCAGGCGAAGAATGGTGGGCATTGTGGAATCAATAAAACCCCTGACCAGTGATGTCAATGAATATACGTTTAAATTGCTGCAGCCGGAAAAAGCGGACTATAAAGCTGGACAGTTTATTTTGGTGAAGATTATGGATGACCCGGAGATGTTCAGGGCTTACTCCATTTCTTCTTCCCATAAGGACAGGACCAGGCTTAGCGTCACCATTAAAAAACTTAAAGACGGTTTTGGCACCAGTCTTATATTTGGCGGTTTCAAGGTCGGGGATAAGGTAGAACTGGAAGGACCCCTGGGTAGGGAACTCATTGTCGATAAGAATGCTCCCAAAGTCCTGTTAGTGGCAGGAGGTATTGGGATAACTCCCTTTGTTCCCATGGTCCGGGATTTATTAGAGACTAGAAATTCCGTGGAGCATATAACACTGATCTATGGTGTGAACAAAGAAGAGGAATTTATCTATGACGATTATTTTAAAACTTTGGCTGCCTGTCATCCAAAGTTCACATATCTTCCCACCGTTGCTTTCCCAGGCGAAAGCTGGAAAGATCACAGAGGTTTTGTCACAGACGTCATGAAAGACATGGAATTAGAAGGTTATAAAGTTTACATGTGCGGTCCCAAACCTATGGTCAACGCCACCATTAAGGTGCTAAAAACAAAAGGTCTTGATGAGAGGAATATTTTTGCGGAAAGCGCATAGGTGAACGTAAAATACATGCAATTACTTTCGTTACAACTGAAAAATCTTATGCCAAAAATTATACTCTGTTCCCTGCCGACCCCAGTGGTTTGCAGGGAGCTTTCTGTTTGCGGAGAGTATACTTTCCTAAATATTTCTCATAATTGAATATTTTTCATAATCTCCAGGTCAATGACCTGCAGGCGATGATTAGCAACTATACCAAATAATCTTTGAAAAATTTCTTCACCCACAACGCAATGCTACACTTAAAAATATAAAAATAAATATTATTCCTTGTACAGGTATCGAAAAATGATATACTAAATATGAACATAGAGGGGGTGAGCGCATGAAGTCACTGATGTTTGCTTTTTTGGGAATGCTCCTGTGGGGCATTGCGCCGCTTTTTGGAAAAATTGGCCTGGTTCAGGTGAATCCCGGTCTGGCCCTTTCTATGCGTAGTATTGTCATCACCAGTCTTTTAATGGGATGGCTTTTGGCCAGCGGACAGTTTGCCAGTTTAACCGCAGTCCCACCCAGAGCCTGGCTCTTTATCGGCCTGGAAGGTATTTGTGCTTCTCTTTTAGGCCATCTGGCTTATTACTATGCCTTAAAACACGGCGAGGTTTCTCTGGTTAGTCCTATTATGGCAGGGTTTCCACTGGTAGCTGCTTTGCTTGCGATTCTCTTCTTAGGAGAAAAATTTACACCAACTAAACTGATCGGTGCTTTTTTAATTATCATCGGAGTATTAATCATCAAGAAATAGGGGGAGATGAGCGTTGGCCTGTCAGGATTGTCTAAATTTGATAAAAGAAAAATGCCTCAATCTTGCCGAATTAAAAGAAAAATGTCCCTGTCCAAAGAGAGAATGTCAGTACCATGGTTTATGTTGTGAATGTATTGCTGCCCATCTTAAAAAAGGGCAGAAACCTCCAGTTTGCCTGGAAAAAGTTTTTGACTGGCACAAGAAACCCCTGGAAAAGTAGGTCATGGAGACCTGCTTTTTTAATGCTCAAAAAAAGTAAGTATAATTCAGCACCCCTTATTTACTCATAGAATACAATTATTAAAAAATATTACCATAGTTAAAAACCTAAAGTTTTCTGCATTAGTAAAAAGACCCACGGTAAAATGTCAAGACCTTAAAACTGGAAAAAAATTATGAGTCC
>CAZWTM010000123.1:0-4954 GCA_964637385.1 uncultured Peptococcaceae bacterium | reverse complement strand
CTCCTTATGATAATATCTATTCCTTATTTTATACATAGCTCCACCTGCCCCGCAAACTTCATTATTTACTATCGTTGTTACTTTAGACATTTTTCTACAGCAATGTCTGCATATAAGTTCTTTTAAGCTGCTTTTCTGGGCAATGGTAAAAAAAGAGAATAAAAAAGCTGCTGGTTTTTCAGCAGCTTCGAGCCTGTATTTTGATGTTTTCATCTCCATGGTAAACGGTAAGCTGTACAGCATCTGTCAGTATATCAGCATAACTGAAGGATACGCGGCGTTCTATCTGCTTTTCATCGAGGCGTACGACAAAAATATTCGGATAAGTACTTTCTAGAACACCAGTTTTTTCAATAACCTTTTTTCTACCCCGGTTAGCCCTAAGCCTAATCTTGTTACCTACAAAAGGTTCCAAATCCCGCTTAATATCCGCCAAAACTTTTTTCGCAGACAAAAAATCACCCTCTTTCTACTTCAACGCTTCCATTATAACATCTCTTGCAAGTTCTGTCAAATTAACTAAACATTATACTCGAGAGGGCTCTTTTCTGTCAATACATAAAAATCAAGCATTACAAAAGTTTTTTCGAACTATACTCTACTTAGCTTTGTTAATTTTTTGTTAATTATTATTTTTACAGTAGAGAAATATCCTCTTCCCCCTAATATGGGGATTTTGGATAACCTAAGCGTAAACAACCCCGGGTTTCAATCCCGCCTATACCCTCCGTCCCTGTAATGGTATTACTGATGATATCCTTGACGGTTAAAGTATCATAAATAGAACTGTAGGCTAGTTTTTCCACAATAAATACCGGATCAAAAGCATGAATCAATACGCGTTGAGGAGAACTGGCAAAATTAGCCCCTGCGGCGATTAAAGCCTCATAGTGGGATTGACAGGCACCAGCAAATATAATTAAATCATCGCGTCCTGGATCAAAGGCCCGAGCATTTCGTACAGCTTCCACAAAATATGGTGAATTACGATAATTTTTAAGGTCTCTAAAATCACTATTATCCCTAATCAGACCATCATGCCCGGTCATCACTAAAATATCCGGCGTATACTCTTTTAAATAATCTACTACGACCTGGGGCTGTTTTTCTTCCGGGACGTGAAACCCATGAGCCGGTATATTTAGTTGGGCATAAGTGGTCATGCAGAGGTCCAGGTAATCTTTATCCCCATCAAGATGGAGAACCGATCCCGGTATTTCGAAATACTCAGGATCCTCTTCCTTCGTAGGGTTTTTTACAGTCACCTCTCCTCGCAAAAAATTCCGGGATTTATCTACCACCCGCCGTTCAAAGATACGCCGCATACACTCACTATTTTTTTTGATAAATTCCTGCCTGCTTTTACTTATTTCAGAGGGATTTTTCTTCTCCAGGTCAGCAACCGGGGCATCGGCATAAAGGCGAATATCCATTCCCCGTAATAAGGCAATGGCTCCGTCGGGACCTTCGATAATATCCACTACCTTAAAGAGTATATCGCTCCCGTGGGAAACACGACCCACGATGTCTCCTACAGCAATCTTACTCATTTTTATAACTCCCTCCACGATTTCTCTATTTCATTCTATGTTTAACATATGGCTATTGTTATCTTAGACACACCATCTTCTCACAAAACATATCATAAAATTACTTAGGTACAAGGGAAGGAGAAGAGGTAAATGTGGATTGCTGTGGTACCCGCTTATAACGAGGAAAACTCCATCGCCAAAGTTATGGAGAACCTTGTGAGAACCAGCATCGATAAAATCATCCTCGTCGCTAATGGCTGCTCCGATAATACCTGCGAACAGGCTGTCCGTTCCGTTATTGGCAAGTCCATAGAAATCCTTTCTTTCCCGGAACAATTAGGCATTGATGTACCGCGGGCTGCAGGAGCTGCCTATGCCCGTTCCTATCATCCCAGGGGCATAGTCTTTGTCGACGGTGATATGAAAGGTGAAATCAGTTATGTAGTAACCGAACTCCTTAACGGCATTGAGAGAGGCCTTGATCTGGCTTTGACTAACTGCTACCCTTTTATTTATTCTCGTTCGGCCCTGGCAGATACTGTGTTAAAACAGCGGGAGCGGGTGAACCGCCGGCTCGGCTTATTTAACCAGCTTGGACTGGCCACACCCAGTCATGGCCCCCACGCCATCTCCGCTAAATTCCTGGAGCAAGTCCCTGTAAAACTACTGGCTATACCTCCCCTAGCCCTGGCTTTTGCAGCCAAACAATCTTTAGAAATAGGTGTTGCTGCTTCCATAGCCCATAACCTTCTGGGTTCCAGTTACCGTACCACCAAACATGCTAAGTTAATCGCTGAAACTATTATTGGGGACTGTCTATTGGCTCTCTCCTTTATCGCCGGAGAACCTTTGGAAAAAGTCCTGTCGGCCGAAAAATATACCATAGGCTACCAGTCCTCCCGCCGTTTTGACCTGCTCCAAACCTTCCTGGACAATCTATAACAAAATACAGCTATATCGCTTCGACTTCCAATTTTCACATCCCGACATCTGACAAGTTCCCGGGTTACTGAGCTAACGAGTTAACGAGTTTGGTAAACAGAAATCATGTAAAAAAACAGACCTTTTAAAAGGCCTGTTTTTTTGTAATGATTTATTTATCTTGCAAAAATGTGGTTTCCAATTCTCTTAATAATCGGGCGGGACCAAATCCATTTACTGGTAGCTTTGGCCGGATTCCAGTAATAGAGGGCTCCTCCCGTAGGATCTGAGCCGGCCAAAGCTTCTCGGGCCGCCCGTAAAGCCGATGCATTGGGCTCAAGATAAATCTGGCCGTCAGCTACGGCGGTAAAAGCCAGGGGTTCGAAAATTACACCCTTGATTGTATTGGGGAAATTTTTGTTTTCCACCCGGTTAAGGATAACTGCGGCTACTGCTACCTGACCTATATAGGGCTCACCCCGGGCCTCACCGTATACTGCGCGGGAGAGCCAGTAGAGATCTTCCTGGGTAAAAGGTCTGCTGCTACGGGCTGGCGTCTGTTTACCGGGTACTCTTAACACCTGTCCTACAATAATCCTGTCACTTTTTAATCCATTGGCACTCTTTAACTGAGCTACGCTAACACCTAAGTTTGCCGCTATTTTGGCTAAAGTATCGCCTTTCTTCACGACATAAGTTCCTGTCTGAATCTGCAGTTTCTGCCCAGTTACAATGATATCACTTTTAAGATTGTTATCTTTTTTGATACGCTCTACGGGGACTCCATATTTTTTACTGATAATAAAAAGAGATTCCCCAGCGCTAACTGTATGGGTAACCGCAGCCCAAAGAGGCGTAACTACTGTAAACAACATGGTAAAAGTGAGCACAAACCCGACTACAAAACGATTCTTATACATCTGCATCCTCCCTTCATCCGACAACTTGGTTTTTCTATATTGTTTTAGGTTGTCGGATACCTCACATTATAGCGGAAAGGAGTCCCAGATGCTAGCAGAAATGAAAGCCAACATATCCAGATATATCTTGGGAAAGCTCTTCCAGGATTCGTTAGAAGGCCTTCCTCCTTCCCCACCAGGCATTTGCAAGCAGGGAAAATTCCTCCAGGGAGAGGGTTTCACCCCGCCGCATGCCATCAATTCCTGCATCATCCAGCACCTGCAGTAAGTCCTCTTTACTCAACCCAGGCTGGACAGTCCTAAGGGCATTAAGCAACGTCTTACGCCGCTGCCCAAAAGCCGCTTTCACTATCTTAAACAAAAGGTCTTGATCTTTTACCTCCACGGGAGGCTGCGTTCTTTTTCTTAATAAAACAACGGCGGAATCTATTTCCGGAGCCGGAGTAAAAAGTTGTCGAGGCACTTTAAATAAGATGCTGGGTTCACAATAATACTGGACAGCAAGAGTAATGGCACCATAGTCTTTCGTTCCGGGTGAGGAGGTCAGCCTTTCCGCTACTTCCCACTGCACCATTATAACCATTATATTAAACTGGTATTCCTTTTCCAAAACATCCATAATAATCGGGGTAGTGATGTAATAGGGCAGATTGGCCACAATTTTGTAGGGATGCATCAGCCCTTTTTCCCGGGTAAGCTTATCCAGTTCTACTTTTAATATATCTCCCTGTATGATTGTGACATTGTCTTCGGGTAATATTTCTCGGAGAATAGGAATCAGCGTGGCATCAATCTCCACAGCCAGCACCCTGGCTCCAGCTTCGGCTAAAACCCTGGTAAGGGTACCCGCCCCCGGCCCTATTTCCACAACACTGTCACCAGGAACTATTTCCGCTCCCTGGACAATCCTTTTTAAAAGATGAAGATCAAAAATAAAATTTTGGCCAAACCTCTTCTTAAAATAAAACCCATGTTTTTTTAAAAGATCCATTACTTTAGTTCTTGATATCTCACTCATATTTTCCCTTCCTCCAGGGCTTTCAGGGCCTCAGCAAATTCTACCTTCGTTATGCCATACCCGTTAAGACGATGGAGAAGCTGTTTCGCGTTGCACCGTCCTACTCCCAGGTAAGCCCCCAGTTTTTCCCGCCTTCTGCCTGCCTGTAAGTCCCCCACAAGGCCTGCCTGGTATAAATCTGCCATGGAAAAGTTGGCTTCACAGCTTAATTCTGTAGCCCGGGCCCTTTGTAAAGAAGCTATGATCTCCTGGGGTTTGGCATACTCTACCCCCACTTTTCTCCCTTTAGTCCCCGATCTCTTTTGTTCCAGATAGGCATGGCGACAGCCCGGTACCGCCTCGTCGATGATTCGCCTGATCTTCTCTCCGGGAAAATCGGGATCGGTAAGAATGATTACACCGCGGCGCATCTTAGCTTCAGCAATTAAATCCAGCGTCTCTTTCGTAATTCCCAGACCATTGGTAATGATTACCTCCGCCTGACAGGCCCGTTTAACGGCAGCCATATCATCTTTTCCCTCAACAACGATAACCTCTTTAAACAATTACTCCTCACCTTTTTT
>CAZWTM010000122.1:0-5210 GCA_964637385.1 uncultured Peptococcaceae bacterium | reverse complement strand
TCCGCAGGCCACCCCACCGATAATCACATATCGCTTTGCCATCTTTATTCCCCCTTTGTTCGTTTTCCTCTTAATTTACCATACATCTGATTATAACTTAATAGTAAAGTTATAGCGGGCATACGTCAATAAAGCAAAGGTTTAACAAAGAGAGAAGGTGCATCCTGCACAAAATGTGCAAAATACACCTTCTTTTGTTGCTTGCTATTGACAAAGTCGTCCGGCTCCCTGGCGATGGGGAGCTATATAACTTTTTCCACAAAAACTCTGACAATCCGGGGATCAAACTGGGTTCCCTCATTCCCAATTTCTTAATTGCGCCCGCTTATTGCCACTTCATGCTCAATATTTCTGCTTAATGCGAAATTTTTCCTTCTTTACTCACTAAAATATCGTTAAAAGTTAAGCGATGAGTATGAAAATCTTTCATAACAACTTATACAACAATAACAGCATTTCATAACAATTGGCAAAGGATTATGAATATTTTTAAAGAAAAAATATATTTGCGTTTAACAAAAGGGGGTATTCTTATGAACAAAAAGCACTTAATCATTTTAACAGGAGGGATTGTAGGTATCCTGGGCGTCCTTTTGGTAGCAGCCGGAAATCCTGCCAACATGGGTTACTGCATCGCCTGTTTCCTGCGTGATATCACAGGGGCCCTGGGCCTGCACCGCACGGAAACCGTCCAGTACCTGCGACCGGAAATCATGGGCCTGGTCCTGGGAGCCTTTATTGCTGCTCTGGCCAGCGGAGAATTCAGGGCCGTAGGAGGTTCCAATACCCTGACCCGCTTTACCCTGGGTTTTTTCGGTATGCTGGGCATGCTGGTCTTTCTCGGCTGTCCCTTACGGGTTATTTTCCGCCTGTCTGCGGGCGACCTCAATGCCCTGGTAGGCTTATTAGGCCTTATTGCCGGCGTTTTCCTGGGCACCCAATTTTTAAGCAGGGGGTATTCACTGGGGCGCACCATCCCTCAAAGCCAGACAAACGGCTATATTTTCCCTCTTTTCATGCTTGTACTCCTAGCACTCCTCCTTGCCAAACCGGCCTTTATCTTTTTCAGCACCAAAGGTCCCGGCTCCCAGCGGGCTACCCTGGGGCTGGCCCTGGCTGCAGGTCTTGTAGTGGGTATCCTGGCCCAGCGTTCCAGGCTTTGCATGATTGGGGGAATCAGGGATTTTATCTTTTTCCGGGATACCTATCTTTTGTCAGGTTTTCTAGCCATGCTGGCTGCAGCAACACTGGGTAATCTGGTTATGGGCAAATTTAATCCCGGTTTTGCCAACCAGCCCATTGCCCACAGTGAGACCCTGTGGAACTTCCTGAGTCTGACCCTGGCCGGGCTGGCCTTTGTCCTCCTTGGAGGCTGCCCTCTCCGCCAGCTCATATCAGCGGCAGAAGGCAACGGGGACTCAGCCATCACAGTCCTGGGGATTATAGCCGGTGCCGCCTTTTCCCATAATTTTTCTTTGGCTGCCAGTCCCGCCGGCGTACCCATGGGAGGTAAAGTTGCCGTGATCCTGGGCCTGCTGGTGGTAGCCCTCATCGGTACACTGCATACAGCCCAAACTAAAAATAGAGGAGGTGCCTTAAATGGAATATTTAGTGGACGCTAGGGGCCTTTCCTGTCCCGAACCCCTGGTCCTTACCACGCAGGCCATCAAAGAAAACCCTTCCGGACCTATTAAAGTCCTGGTCAGCACTGCCCAGGCCAGGGACAATGTGATGCGCATGGCCGAAAATCTGGGCTGGAGAAGTGAATTATCCCGCCAGGGAGAAGATTACGTCCTTATGCTTTATAAAAAATAACAGCACCTTCTCTTCCTTATCCAGTTAAAAAAGGCCCCACAGAGAGAATTCCTCCCTGGGGGCCTTGCTGCTTTACTCAGGAAATATCACTATTTTTTCTTCCGGGAAAACAATATTCACCCTGCCTCCCCTTCTGCAGAATTCTAGCCTGGAGGGGACTTCCGCAAAAATACGCACTTCTTTCTCTCCGTATTCCGGCACTGCAACCAGGAATAAAAAATCTCCTTTATCATAAATATCCTGAATTACAGCCGGTACACTATTCATCTGGGCCGGACATCCGGAGAATAAAACCTCTAAATCCCTGGCCCGAATACCTGCAAACATTATATCACCCTTAAGCAGCCCAGGGCCTGGGTACCCAGGAGACCTTCTTATCTTGAAAAAGGTTTTTAGTTCATCGGAGAATAATGAATTTTCCCCCGTAATACGGGCCCGAAAAATATTGTGGATACCGATAAATTCAGCAACACGGGCATTTCGGGGAAAACACAAAATCTCTTGCTTACTTCCTGTTTGCACTATACCACCCTGCAGGAGAACAGTGATTTGTTCCCCCAGAAAGAGAGCTTCCTCTAATTGATGGGTAACCATTAATATGGTAATAAGATATTTCTTTTGCAGATCTTTTAATAAAAACCACAATTCCCTTTTCATACTTTCGTGTAAGGCTGAGAAAGGTTCATCCAAGAGCAGCATTTTATTACCGGCGGCCAGGGCCCTGGCCAGAGCTACCCGCTGCCGCTCGCCACCGCTTAAATTGAGTGTCGAACGGTCCACCAGGTGCGAAATTCCCAGGGCATCAATTAGCGCGGTGATCTTACAATTGTTTAATGGCGTGGTTAGGCCACGAATCTTAAGTCCATAATAAATGTTTTCCTTAACCGTAAGATGGGGAAATAAAGCAAGGTCTTGGGGCACATAAGAGATGCCCCTCTTTTCCACAGCCTTACCAGTAAGATCATTTCCCGCTAAATAGATTTTTCCGTGGGCCGGGAGGTGCAGCCCGCATACTGTCTCCAGTACAAGGGTTTTTCCGACTCCCGTAGGGCCCATCAAAACATGGCAAAAACCTTCAGGTATGTTTAAGGAAAGATTGTTAATGCGAAAATTTCCTGCCTGAATACAAAGATCTTTTATCTCAAGCATGCTTCACCTTCAATAGTATAAGTCTCACAGCAAACAAAATGCCAAGCCCTATCATCAATAGGATCAAAATGCTGACCACAGTACCTTCAATATCTGCAGTTGCCAAACGCATATAGATGGCAATTGGCAAGGTTTCCGTCTCCATGGCCATGGTACCTGCCAGCGTGATAGAAGCCCCAAATTCTCCCACCGCTTTTGCCCAGGTTAGAATAGCGGCAGCCAAAATACCTCTTTTACACAAGGGTAAAGTAATAGTACGAAAAGCTGTAAAGGAGGAGGCACCCAGAGTTCTGGCCACAGTTTCGTAGCGGGTTGGAATTTCATCTAAAGATGCTTTCACAAGGCGAACTGCTACACCCAAAACAGTTACAAACTGGGCCAGGATAATTCCATACACAGTAAAAACGAACTGCTGTATATTATTTTGTATCCATTGTCCGAGAGGATTATTAAAAAAAATCAAAAGCATGGCACCCAGAGCAGCAGGCGAAACAATCATGGGTAATTCAAACACTGTGTCAATAAACTGTTTTCCCATAAAATTATAACGTGACAGGGCATAAGCAGCGGGCAAGGCTAAAAACATGGCCAACAGCATGGAAATGGTAGCAGTAGCTAAACTAAGTTTAATGGAATAAAGTATGCGTTCCGAAAAAAGCACTTCCCTAAACCGTGTTCCAGAATAAAAATATAACAGTGCAATAATTAACCCAGCATATAGGAAAAAAGCTGCAAAGGTAATGGCTATAGTAATGCCCTTTAATCTCACTTATGAATCCACTCCTGGGGTAAAGAATATTGCCCGCCCACAGGACGATTTGCCCCGATATAAGAAACAGCCTCTTCAGGACTCATAAAGTAGTGGTATTTTCTGAAAATGGCTTTTCCTTCCTCAGACACTAAAAAATCAATGAACTGCTGGGCCAGCTCTTTATTTTCTGTATATTTGGAAATGGCGATAGGAATATATCCTATACGAATAACTTCCTCCGGCTTAAGAGGAACAGTTTCTATCTTTTCCGGATTCCAGTACTGGAAAACAGACCATCCAATTACGGCATCTACTGCGCCTAAAGCCACTACTGTAGCAGTTTTCTCGCAGCTTTCCGTGTAATTTACCAGATTAGCCCTGAATGCTTCTTTCTCTTTAGCCGTCAGGAAATTCTCAATGATTTCCACTGCATATAAGCCAACACAAACACCCTCAGGATTGGCTATAGCTATTTTTAAACCGGGGCGGGTTAGGTCTTTTAGGTTTTTAATGCTTTGGGGATTCCCTTTTTGTACATTGATAGCTGGTACTAGATAAACTACATATTTCTCTGTCTCCGGGTATACCACATTTTCTCTTTTGGCAATTTCCATAAAGTCAGAGGAACCGGGGAAATAGATGTCCCCTTTTTGCGCTAATTTCATCTGTGAAAGAACATAGCCGGACCCTCCAAATACCAGTTCCACTTTTATTCCGGTCTTTTTTTCGAAAGCTCTAGCAACCAACTCGGCAGGAGGTTTACTTGCAGCTCCGGCAAAAATCAACAGTTTTTTTCCTTCTCCTTTTTCTTTTAAAGCAGGCTCAGGCTTAAAACAGCCCTGTAAGGCCAGGCTGAGAATGAGCAATAAGGAAATAATCCGGGTTAATTTAGACAATTGCTTACTGACCATTTAAATGCCTCCCCTCACCAAAGTGTTTCTTAAAAAGCCCATTGAGCAATAGGTCCGCATCTTTAACAAATGAATCATATTTTTTTAAGAATATTCTTGCTTCTTCAGTAAGATATGTACCTCCGCCACCCGCACCTCCAGTTTCTCGCTGTAAAAACTTAAAACCTAACTTACTTTCAATCAAATTAATAATTTTCCACGCTTTACTATAGGAAAGATTAAGTTCTTTTGCGGCTTTATTTATCGAACCATACTCTTCGATACAACATAATAATTCAAAAGGTCCCCTTCCAAAGGCTTTACCATCATTGTCAATCCAGAGTTTGTAACCCAACTTCAAAATATCACCTCCAAGTATCGTTATTCTCTTTCAAAAATAACGCAAGAGCAGAAATGTGTCAATAATATTAAAGCCGCCCTGCCAAACACAAGTACTTATAAATAAAAAAGACCCTTGATGCAAACTGCCTATACAATTCGTATTAGAACTAAAATTATAATCATAGGAGTTTTAATGGCAGCCTATGTGCACAGTGTAAAATTGTTGTAGGAAAAAAATAAACAAGAGACCACTCTTTTTGGTA
>CAZWTM010000121.1:0-5328 GCA_964637385.1 uncultured Peptococcaceae bacterium | reverse complement strand
AGCCCGTATAATCGCTTAGCAGGCGACCGCCTTCGACCTACTCGGCCATCTCTCCACACAGCTGACTCTTAATATTATACACGGAGATACTAGAAAAAGTCAAATTTCAATTGCTGGTAATTTTGTATGTTTTATGGCGGAGGGGGTGGGATTCGAACCCACGGAACCCGTAAGGATTCAACGGTTTTCAAGACCGCCTCCTTAAACCGCTCGGACACCCCTCCGTAAATGGTGAAGAAAAATCTTCACCATCAGGAATGAGCAGATACTACTATAACATTTACTTACATGTGTGTCAACATAATACTTTTTCCTTAGCTGGAATCCTTTCTAAACCACCCATATAAGGACGCAGTACTTTGGGAATTACCACGCTGCCGTCTTCTTCCTGGTAGTTCTCCAGAATAGCCGAAGTGGTGCGGCCAATAGCTAGGCCGGAACCATTTAGAGTGTGGACAAATTCAGGTTTGCCGCCCCTGCCTGCAGGACGGAAACGGATATTAGCCCGGCGTGCCTGGAAATCCTCAAAATTGCTACAGGAAGATATTTCCCGGTATGTATTAAAACTGGGAAGCCACACTTCTATATCATAAGTCTTGGCAGAGGAAAATCCCATGTCGCCACTGCTTAAGCAAACGACACGATAGGGCAGTTCTAAAAGCTGCAAGACTCTTTCTGCATTACTGGTGAGTTTTTCCAATTCCTCATAAGAGGTACTGGGATGACTGAATTTGACCAGTTCTACTTTATTAAACTGGTGCTGGCGGATTAAGCCCCGGGTATCCCGGCCGTGAGCGCCCGCTTCCGCCCGGAAGCAGGGACTGTAGGCCACGTAATAAATGGGCAGCATTTCTTCAGGAAGAATTTCGTTCCGATAGATATTGGTTACTGGAACCTCTGCTGTAGGAATTAAGAAATAATCAGGATTCTCCAGGTGGAACATATCCTGTTCAAATTTAGGAAGCTGGCCGGTACCGATCATACTACCCCGGTTAACCATGAAGGGAGGAATGAGCTCCACATAACCATGCTCAGTAATATGCAGATCCAGCATAAAGTTAATAAGAGCCCTTTCCAGGCGGGCACCCAGCCCTTTGTAAAAAGTAAACCTGGCGCCGGTTACTTTAGCTGCTCGTTCGAAGTCGAGAATATCAAGCTGTTCACCAATATCCCAGTGAGGTTTGACGTCAAAATTAAACTGCCGGGGTGTGCCCCATTTCCTTTCTTCCCGGTTAGCACTGTCATCGGGACCGGTGGGTACAGTAGCATGGGGAATGTTAGGAATGGTTAAAATAATCGAATTCAGTTTTTCCTCAATGAGGCGTACTTCTTCATCCAGATCTTTAATTTTTTGGGAAACTTCCCGCATTTCCAGTACTAACTCCTCTGCCGGCTGCCCCGCTTTCTTTAAGCGTCCTATCTCCTCCGAAACAACATTACGTTTGTTTTTCAACTGTTCGGTAACGACCAGTTTTTGGCATCTCTCCTTATCGACTTTCAGGAATTCATCGACAACCTCCGTACTGCTGTTACGCCGGATTAAGGCTTCTTTGACTACCTCTGGATTATTGCGAACAAACTTGATATCCAACATCTTCTAAGAATCCTCCTTCTTGGCTACGGAGACCTTAGAGTGCTACATAACTGGCCTCCATAATACCATCTAATTTCTTTATCTTCTCCATGACCTCGGCATTGATTTGCTGGTCAATGGGTAGAATCATCATGGCATGACCACCTACTTCTTTTCTGTCTACCTGCATGCTGGCGATATTAATATCATAATCACCCAGGATTATACCCACTTGTCCTATCATTTTAGGCTTGTCAGTATGCTTAATGATTAAGAGGTGTCCCGTAGGCTGGATATCCAGGGAAAAATCATCGATGCGCAAGATGCGCAGCTCGTTTTTCTTAAAGACAGTACCGGCCAGGGAACGCTGCCAAGCTCCGTTTCCTTTAATTGTAACACAAATTTGATTGGTATAATCCTCTGTTTGTGTACTTTTAATTTCTCTTACCTTGATACCCCGCTGCTTGGCTACCAGCGGCGCATTGACATAGTTAACTGCTTCATGGAGAAACGGTCTTAGCAAGCCTTTGAGAAAAGTGTTGGTCAGAGAACTGAGATCCAGGGTGGCGATATCCCCCAAGTATTTGATCTCAATGTCATCCACTGGTCCCCGGGCCAGGTGTCCTGCCAGCTTACCCAGCTTTTCCGTAAGCTCCATATAGGGACGGACCACACTCATCAGTTCCGGTTTGATAAAGGGGATATTCACCGCGTTTTGTACAGGTTCACCATTTAAGACACGGATAATTTCCTTAACCACATCAATAGCTACGTTAACTTGGGCCTCCTCTGTTGATGCCCCCAGGTGAGGTGTCACCACAACTTCCGGCAACGTAAAGAGGGGACTTTGGGTTTGAGGTTCTTTTTCATAAACGTCTAAGGCCGCTCCTGCCACTTTCTTATTGACGATGGCTTCATAAAGGGCATTTTCGTCGATAATGCCGCCACGGGCCACGTTTAAAATTCTTACCCCGTCTTTCATCATAGCAAATTGTGGGCCACTTATCATGTGTTTTGTTTCAGGGGTCAAAGGCATATGGACAGTGATAAAGTCACTTTCCCGCAAGACTGTTTCCAGATTAACCAGCTCTACTCCGGCCCTTTTGGCAATTTCTTGAGGAACATAAGGGTCATAAGCCAGGACGTTCATCCCAAAGGCCTTGCACCGTTTGGCTACTTCTGAGCCGATTTTTCCTAAACCAATAATACCTAGGTTTTTATTTCTCAGCTCTACACCCATGTATTTGGAACGGTTCCATTGTCCCTGTCTCAGTGACTGGTCGGCCTGGGGAATATGACGGGCCAGGGCCAGCATCATACCCATCGTGTGTTCGGCGGCAGCAATAGTGTTTCCATCGGGCGTATTCACTACAACAATACCTAATAAAGTGGCAGTTTCCACATCTATATTATCTACACCTACGCCGGCTCTACCCACAACCTTAAGCTGGGAAGCCTTCTCCAGCACCTTTTTCGTAATTTTGGTCTCACTTCTCACAACTATCCCATGATATTCGGGTACCAGTTCGCAAAGCTGGTCTTCGGTAAGCTTCAGCTTAACATCCACCTGTAACCCGGGAGCTTCTTTCAACAGGGCTATGCCTTTCTCGGAAATAGGATCACACACCAAAACTTTCATAAAGATTATTCCCCCTTCATTAGTAAGTTCAGTACTTTCGCTACACCGCGTCCCAGGACAATATCCATGCCCAGTTCTTTTAAGGTCATTTCCAGGGCGGCAATAGTCACGATAATATCATTGACATGTACATAACCTAAATGGCCAATCCGGAAAATCTCCGTCTCCAGTTTACCCTGCCCTGCAGCGATGATGATGTTATGTTTTTCCCGCATGAGCTTTGAGATCTTTTTAACATCAATGTTACCGGGTTTTTTAATGGCAGTAACGGCACCGGAAGCAGCTTCATCTCCAGCCAGGGGTTCCAGCCCTAATTCTTTGATAGCAGCTCGCACCAGGGTTTTATATTTTTCATGCCTTGCCCAAATGCTGGGTAATCCTTCTTCCTCCATCATTTTTAGGGATTCCTGGAGAGCTACGATTAAATTGGTGGCAGGCGTATAGGGCGTGTTAAACTTTTCCGTATAAGCTTTTTTGGCAGCCTTTAGGTCAAAGTAAAATCTGGGGGTAGTCACTTTTTCACATACTTCCCAGGCTCTAGGACTCACACTGATAAAAGCCAATCCCGGCGGAATCATAAAAGCTTTCTGGGAACCCGTAGCCACTACATCTAATTTCCATTCGTCAATTTTCAAAGGTGATACAGCCATCCCACTTACGGAATCCACAATAAAAAGGGCAGGATGATCACCAACTGCCTCCCGTAAGGCCTTGATGTCGTTTACCACACCTGTGGAAGTTTCGTTATGAGTAACAAAAACCGCTTTGATTTCATGGTTTTTGTCAAGAGCAAGACGGGCTCTTAAGGCCTCGGGATCATGGCGCTCTCCCCAGGGTCCGGCAATTACTTCTACATTGGCACCGTAGCGTTTATTGAGTTTAACCCAGCGCTCACCAAAATTACCGTTTTCCATCACCAATACCTTATCACCAGGATTAACAAAGTTGCATACAGCAGCTTCCATTGCGCCCGTTCCCGATGAAGTAAGGATCAACACGTCGTTCTCTGTTTCAAAGATGTTTTTGAGCCTGGCCGTGACGTCTTTCATAATTTCGGCAAATTGTGGGGACCTGTGTCCGATGGCCGGGATGCTTAAAGCCCGGAGAATCCTTGGGGGGACAGGTGTAGGTCCTGGAATCATGAGATACTGTTTTTCACGCATTTTTTTCTCCTCCATTTTCTTTTATGATTTTTTTAAGAGTCACGACTGTCCGCTTTCCGATTACCGATTTCCGACTAAATAAAACTTGCTTAAATCGGAAGTCGGATATTCGGATGTCGGATGTCGTAAAAAAATGAAACTCCCGCCCATGACTGGTTTCCCAGCCAGGGACGAGAGTTATTCCCGCGTTGCCACCCTTTTTGGCCAAAAATATGGCCCACCTCAATTCTCATGCATAACGGACATGACCGTAAAACTCCTCGTTTTAAGCTCCTGGGCGGAATTCTGTCTGCCTCCTGCTGGTTTGCACCTCCCACCAGCTCTCTTAAAAAGAGAACAGCATACTTTTCCCAATCATCGCCTTAACTATTGACTATTTAGTTTTTCTTTTAGGTGTTTTAAACCGTTTACCGTTAACAGTGAACCGTATATTTATTCCTTAATCACGGTTTACGGTTAACTTATTAACGGTTCACGCAAAATAAAAACTCCCGTTCCCTGCCGGTTTTCCGGTCAGGGACGAGAGTTCGAATCCCGTGTTGCCACCCTATTTGGTCATAAACATGACCCACTCATTCCCCATGCATAACGGACATGACCGTCAGATTCTTCACCTGATGCTCCAGGGCGGAATTCACCAGTATCCTTGTTGGTTTGCACCTTCCACCAACTCTCTGTTATAAAAGGAAAACTGCCTACTTTTCCCTGTCATTGCTAAGTTCATTATCTTATTGAATGTTATTATACGATAGGCACATTAAAAAATCAAGTATTTTTATTCTTTTCTTGTTAATAAATAATGGAATTTTCCACTAATTTTATAAAATACTGGTATATCCTGAAGTCATCCATCAGCTTGGGATGGAAAGAACAGGCCAGGAAATTTCCCTGGCAAGCCCGGGAGTTTTACACCTCAATAAAAAATAAAAACCCTGAATCCCTTGGGGCAGAAG
>CAZWTM010000120.1:0-5490 GCA_964637385.1 uncultured Peptococcaceae bacterium | reverse complement strand
GCAGAGTTTCTTCCACCTTTGCTACCAGAGCCTTAGAGGCATTATAGTAGGAAATGGCGGATAAACCTGCGCAAACCAATAAAAGCACTATCACAAAGTATACTGCCAGTTTGTTTCCTATGCTCTTCATCATCTAAATACCCTCCACATGTTTTACTCTTTCTTAATTTTCTCTATCTTTTTAAACCTACTGGGCATTATGGTTATAATTGTACCATTTTATTCCACTCCCTTTCCGACTAATACCTACAATATTATAACACAATTTAGGATCTTTTTACCATAATTTGATTTTAGTCTACACGAAGAGATACCCTCCTGTTCAAGAAACCGAGATACCCAGCTGAAACTCCACTTCCTGAAGTTATTCTGTTGTATTCGTCTTATAAAAGAAAAAAGCCGGAAAATATCCGGATATTAAGGGTTTTCTCCAAACAACCAGTCTTTTTTCAAAAATATTTAAATTTTCCTTGTCCACTTGAGATATTTGACGATTAGATCGTCCAGTTTTTTACTGATACAAAGAATCTATTTATTGGACATTTTGCCCTTATTTTGCTGTATAGCGGTAACCAGTTTATTTCGTTGATACTCGATCATTCTTTTAAAAAAACGCCTGTAATTAAATTTGTATATAATTATTATTCACTCCTTCTTTTATCCCATTATGAAAGGCTTCCTGCACTTGTTTAATCACGCTCTGAATGCTTGAAACCGTAGTGGCAGACTGTTCCGCCAGTTTGCATACTTCTTCGGCTACGCGAGCTCTCTCACTCACTACCGTGCCTTTTTTTCATGATATAGCCATATCCTCTCACCAACTCAATGGTAAAGTTGTCAAGATATTTTAACTTTCTCCTTAAACGGTTGATATAGACATCCACTGTACGGTAACAGGCAAAATCCTCTTTTCCCCAAACAGCCTTAATAATCTCTGAACGATTGAGGGGCTTATCTATATTTTTTAATAAAAAATCGAACAATCGGCAAAGGCCCTGCACATGGCCAGACCAATTCCCCAACCCCTTTCCGGGCTCAAACTGTAAAAGGGTTTAAAAAGGGATTCCCTTTTCTCAGGAGGGATGATGTTACCGTTATTGCTAATCTCAATAACGGTACTTTAGGATGGTTAATCGAACATAATTTTAAACTGCCGCGGGATTCCATACATTTTTTATATATCGAGACCAAGACCCCCAGACCGGTACCATCAATGAATTGGCACTCGCTGAAATCGATAATAAAATGATGCTGTCCCTGGGCAATCATGTCATAGACCGTCTTTATTAATTGTGCGGCATCTTCTACGGTTAAATTTTATGGTTAATCTACCAGACCAGGCCATCCATGTCTTCGATATGAATCATGACTCTCAACCTCCTACTTTGCTTCTGCTAATTTGAATACTCTTACCAGATTTTCCAAAGAATTTGCCATAGCGCTTGTCTCTTCAGCAGTTGCTGCCACTGTTTGTACAGCAGCGGCCTGTTCTTCCGTAGCGGCGGATACTTCCTGGCTGTTAGCCGCCGTTGCTTCAGTAATGGAGGCAATTGTATTAATTAAATTGACAACCTGTTCGGAGGTGGCCACTTCATCCCTGGTAATGTCTACTATTTCCTGGATATTCCTCACGGTTTCCTCAACAGCGGCGATTATTTCAGCAAAGGCCTGATCAGTGGCCTTCACTACTTTGACGCCGTTATCCACCGCTTCTTTGCCATCTTTCATAGACTCCACAGCCTTATCCGTTAGCTTCACCATTTCACTGACCAGAGCAGCTATCTCACTGGCGCCCTGGTGTGATTCCTCCGACAGTTTTCGCACTTCCTCAGCTACCACGGCAAAGCCCCTGCCATGTTCTCCGGCCCGGGCTGCTTCAATGGCAGCGTTTAAGGCCAATAAATCCGTTTGGGCTGCAATAGCATTGATAGTGCTGATAATTTCTCCGATGGTGGCCGATAACTTGCTGAGTTGCTGGACAACTTCCGCCGTATCACTGGCTTTTTCATTAATGACATGAATGGCCTGTACTGTTTCCATCACTTTTATCCGGCCATCCTGGGCTGTCTTCATCGTATTGGCTGATTTTTCATTGGCGGACAGGGCTTTATGCTGGGCAAGCTGCACGAGGCTTGCCAGCTGAACTAAGGCCTTGGAAGCTTCAATAACAGAACTGTTCTGAGTATCCGCATCTTTAGCTACTTGCTGGATACTGGCGGTGATTTGCTCGGTAGCAGAATTGACCTGCTCGGAAGAAGCCGCCATTTCCTGGGAGGATGCTACCAGTTCTTGTGCGCTGGTCCGAACCTGCCTGACTATCTCTGCCTGGTGAGTGATCATCTGGTTAAAAGATTCACCCAGGGCCTGTATCTCATCTTTCGTGCTGATCTGTGCATATACAGTCAGATCTCCCTTACCCGCTTTTTCCATTAATAATTGCAGCTGTTTAAGGGGATTGATAATGTTTCTGGTAGACAGGATGTAGGAGAGGGATAGGGCTAGCAGTAAGGCAACACCGATAATTATTAATGTTCTGTTTTTGATGGCAAAGGCAGGAGCCATGTATTCATCATAGTTGGCCGTGATGGCTAAAACCCAGTTACCGGCCGGTTGAAAGCGGACAAACTTTTTGACGCCTTCATATGTATAGTAACCATCTGCAGTTTCCCCTGCTTTCATTTTTTGCACAAGGGCTTTTAACTCGGGGTTATCTGTGTCTCCCAGGTTCTCTTTAAATATTTTTTCTTTTTTCGGATGGTACACAACAAGCCCATTTTTGTCAATCATATAGGCATAACCGTTTTCACCGATTTTTACTTTTGCAGCATGTTCGAAGATTTTATCAAAAAGGATAGTGGCAACCAACGCCCCCACTACTTTATTTTCCAGTTTTAAAGGTTCTGCGATGGCAATAACAGGTTTACCGGTAAATCTTGACATGATCACTTCACTAATTGCTTCGGATCCTCCCAGGGCTTTTTTCAAGTAATCCCGGTCGCTTAAATCCTCATTGGCAGTTAGGGACTGATTGGTCATGATGGTCTTCCCTTGAAGGTCAGTTATAATGAGCATTTCTAATAGACTGGAGTTCTCTCGCTGTAAGTCAGCCATGTAAGCAAAAGCCTCAGTTTTATCTGCTTGACTATTGGCAGCAGTCTCAATTAGCTGAGGAGTTTTACTGACCAGTTTTACATATTTTCTTACAGATTCTACAGTAAGTTCTATAGACTCAGCGATTAACTTATTATTCTCTTTAAGTTGCTGTTCAATGGTTTGCTGCAGGGAGTCGGCAGCCATCTTATAGGAAAAGAAGCCTAAGACGAGAACAGGAATCGAAATAAGAAGCACGAACATTAAAACGAGTTTAGCCTTTAAACTTAGCCGCATATTTTCCCCTCCAATTTTAATCTTTCAGGTAAAATATCCAATCCCCTATACAGTTGCCTTTTTACCCAGTACTTTTTTGATATCAATGGTGCTGCCATGAAATTCTACTTTGTCGGCGAAACATTTGATCAAAAATAATCCCCGCCCGTTGTCCTCCAGGTACTGTCATCCCTTAAATTATTGGGCTTTAACAAAATACTTTCCAGAAAATCTTTCCTCATTCTTCTAACTGGGCTAATTTTTCCATTCATTTTTGTAAGGATATTTTCTCCATAACTAGCTTCCGCTCTATGAATAGCACATATCAAAAGTTACACATACAATTTTATATTAACACAAAAATGTTGCGAATTTAATCACAATTTGTTGTTTTTCTCCCTTTTACCCACTTTTTTCCCATAAACACACAAATTCCCTACAAGAGTACTACATTTTATAGAAATTTTTTCTTGTGTGTTATGTCAAATAATTTGTTAAAAATTTACAATTTAGAGTAAAGCAAGTAATTTTTAGGGCTTAAAGGGATTACCTTTAAGCCTTTTCTTCGTTGGTTACTTTTTTATTTCTTGGAGGCCTGGGGCCGAAAAACTGGTAATAATGGGTTTCAATTCGCCCGTTAAAAAGCTTACGGTTTTTATCGGCCCGTCGTCCAAAGAGACTCTCAAAACGTGGATGAGAGGTCAGCACAAAATATGACCAGGTATCAATTTTTTTAAAGACCTGACCCATTTCCTTGTAAAGACGCTCGACTGCCTTAATTTCCTCTAAACGTTCTCCATAAGGAGGGTTACAGATAATATACCCGAATTTCTTTTTCGACTGTAGTTCCGCTACAGAACGGCGCTGAAAATGAATATGCCTTTCCACCCCAGCTTCCCTGGCATGATAACGGGCTAAACTTAAGGCTTTGTCATCGATATCAAAACCAGCAATATCTAAGCTTATATCCTTTTTTATAAGGTCCAGGGCTTCTGCCCGTACTTTTTCCCAGTATTGGCGCGGTATATTTGGCCATTTTTCTGCCGCAAACTCACGCCTTAAGCCTGGTGCCAGGTTAAGCCCCAGCATGGCGGCTTCTATAGGAATAGTACCTGAGCCGCAGAAAGGGTCAATGAGGGGCCTCTCCGGGCGCCAGCGGCTTAAATAAACAAGAGCGGAAGCCAGAGTTTCCTTAAGGGGTGCCTGTCCTACCAGTTTGCGATATCCCCTTTTATGCAGACCGGGACCGCTGGTGTCAACAGTCAGAGTGACCACATCTTTGAGAAGAGCAACCTCTATTTTATAACGGGGCCCTGCCTCTTCAAACCACTGTATTTTATATCTTTCCTTCATTTTTTCAACTATGGCTTTTTTTACAATGGCTTGACAGTCAGATACACTGAAAAGGGTGGATTTGACCGATTTCCCCTCCACGGGAAACCAAGCATTCTTCGGCAACAAGTCCGGCCAGGGTAAAGCTTTAGTCTGTTGAAACAATTCCTCAAAAGTACGGGCCTCAAATTGGCCCATTTTTAAAAGTACCCGGTCCGCTGTTCTGAGCCATATATTAGTACGGCAAATAGCCAGCTCATCGCCCCAAAAGGTCACCCGACCGTTTTCCACCTTTTGTTCAGAATAACCCAAATCCATAACTTCCCTGGCTACAACAGATTCCAGGCCAAAGGCAGCAGTTGCTATGAGTTCGAACTTTCCCATGAAACCTCCTCTGAAACGTATACATTTACCTATAAATTATATCACCATATATTTTTCCAATAACACGTATAAATAAAATTATATTGCATTTTTAAGAGAAGCATCATATAATTTACTAAAATTATTTTCTGAATTTAATATAATTTTGCAGAAAATACTCCTGGGCAAAAAAATCCCCTGAACGTGATTTTTTGTGCAAAGGAGTGTTTTTTATGTCTGTATTAATTTTGGATAGACCACCTTCTACATTACTTGAAGAAATCCTCTCTTATCCCGGCGGGAAAGCAATTCTGGGCTGTATACAGTGTGGTACCTGTTCCGGCTCCTGTCCCACCAGCTATAGCATGGACTATACCCCCCGCAAGTTGATTGCGATGATTCGCGCAAATAAAAGGGAAGAAGTTTTAA
>CAZWTM010000119.1:0-5577 GCA_964637385.1 uncultured Peptococcaceae bacterium | reverse complement strand
ATTTGTCCTAAATACTCTTAGTCTGCATTTTTCATATGCTAATTAACACTACCTGAAGATTCACTAGGTAGCGGGCCTGCAGCACACAGGCCCGCTTTTTTGTTTTAAGCATCCAACTTCATGTCACCGAATTTAATCCAGCCTTTTTTACGCATATATTCAGAAATGAGCAGAGTTAAAATAGCAGGTAAGATAAAGTGTAATAAAGCGATTTTGAAGAAAACATCTCCTGTGGCCCCCATGGCTTCAATAGTACCAAACTGCCCTACTAAACCGCTTGTACCCATCCCGGCACCGGCAGGTACGTTTTGCATGGGAAGAATCGTAGTAGCAAGGGGACCGAGAATAGCACTGGCCAGGGTAGGAGGAACCCAAATCAAAGGATTCTTAACAATATTGGGAACCTGGAGCATAGAAGTTCCTAATCCTTGAGAAATTAAACCACCCCAGCCGTTTTCCCGGTAACTGGCTACGGCAAAACCAACCATCTGGGTAGCACAGCCTACGGTAGCAGCACCGGCGGCCAATCCCCCCAGTTTCAACATGATGGCCAGAGCAGCACTGGAAATAGGGGCCGTCAAAACCATGCCCATAATTACAGAAACCAGAATTCCCATAGGAATGGGCTGAAGCTCGGTAGCTTTCATAATCATGGCACCCAGGGCCACCATGAAGGAGTTAATGCCAGGGCCGATAAAAATACCCGTAGCCACACCAGTAACAATCGTAACAACAGGTGTCACAATAATATCAACTTTGGTTTCTTTGGAAACCAGCTTACCAAATTCGGCACCGATGACAGCGGCTACAAAACAACCGGCTGGTCCGCCCAGTCTGGCCCCCGCCATACCTGTCACCGTTGAAGCAAACAAAACCAAGGGAGGAGCTTTTAAGCCATAAGCAACAGCTACACCAATGGCCGGTCCCATCATAGCCATAGCTTCTTTTCCATACTCTACCAAAAAGTTTAAACCTAATTTTTCTCCTAATACTTTAAGAATTAAGCCGACGATCAGGGAGGAAAAAAGACCCAGGGCCATGGCCCCCAGGGCTTCAATGCCGTACCTTCTTAAAGAAAATTCAATATTTTTCCTTTTTAAAAAGCTAACTTTTTCCGTCTGAGCAGGAGTGGTCACGTTCTTAACCTCCTTATAATCATTTTTCTTGAAACTTAGTTAACAATCTTTCCGGGGTGATGGGAAGCTCAGTAATCCGAACCCCTACTGCGTTATAGATAGCATTGGCAATGGCCGCAGCAGTGGGAATTAATGCCGGTTCCCCAACCCCCTTTGCTCCAAAAGGTCCTGTTATTTCGGGTTCCTCTACAATGATGGGATAAATCTGAGGCACATCCAAAGCTGTAGGAATTAAGTATGTGGCAAAACTGGGGTTTTTGATTTTGCCTTCTTGTACCTGGATTTCTTCCATCAGAGCGTAACCCAGCCCGATTGCACACCCCCCTTCAATCTGTCCTTCTACATTCTTAGGGTTAATGGCCTGACCCACATCATGGGCAGCCACCAACTGAAGAACCTTTACTTCTCCCGTTTCCGTATCCACTTCCACTTCAGCTATTTGGGTAGCAAAAGCATAAGTGGCATAAGGTTTACCCTGTCCTGTTTCCGGATGGAGACCCGTTGTATCCGGATTAAACCAGCCATGTCCCAGGGTAAGTTTCCCCTGCATACGGCATTTAGCCAGACAATCGGCCATGGATACTGAATTGCGGTACTTGCCTTTTTCCATGCCCAAATCCGCCCGGCATTGATCCTTACAATCCACAAGGAACCGGGACTGGTCAGAGGTTTCTTTTACATAAAAAATTTTGTTTTCTAAAATTATTTCTTCAGGGGAAACCTCTAACATTTCCGCAGCCGTTTCCACCAATACCTTTTTGGCTTCTTTGGCTGCCAGGCGCACAGCATTCCCTGAAATATAAGTCTGCCGGCTGGCCGAAGAAGCCCCAGCATCGGGTGTACAACCGGTATCCCCTGAAACTATCCGCACATCCGCCAGTTCTACCCCTATCTCCTCCGCGACGATTTGCGCTAAAGCCGTATCAGAACCTTGCCCAATATCAGCACAACCGGTTAGAACAATGACTGTTCCGTCATCTAACAAATCAACAAAAGCCCCGGCAGGATTGGGTAGTCCCGTATTACCTATGCCATACCACATGGAAGCCATGCCAATGCCGCGTTTTTTCATACCCATCCCCTTTCTAATCGTTAAAATTCATTACTTCTTTGGCCTTCGCCGCTGCAGCTTCTAAGGTAGGAATAATTCCTACACTCTGAGTCAATATAGCTCCCGTTCCTGTGACCGACCCCGGTCTTAAGGCATTGAGCAATCGCATTCTGAAAGGTGATATACCCAATTTTTCTGCTAACATATCCATCTGACTTTCATGAGCAAAGGCTACCTGGGGAACACCAAATCCCCGCATGGCCCCGGCCTGAGGATTATTGGTATAGACCGTATAGGAATCTATTTTGACATTGGGAATTTCATAAGGACCCATGGCATGAACTGCAGCCCTGGTTAGAGTTCCGGGACCATAGGAAGCGTAGGCACCCGTATCACCGATAATGGTGCACTCAAAGGCCAGCAGCTTTCCGTCTGCTCCTGCCCCGGTCTTCATTTTCATAATATAAGGATGCCGCTTGACGGAAGTGGTTATGGATTCACTTCTGGTATAGGTTAATTTCACGGGCCGCCTGGTAGCCATAGTCAATAAAGCAATATGCACCTGAACGGAGATATCCAGTTTGCCGCCAAAACCGCCACCTGTGGTGGCCTGGATGACCCTAACACGGTTTAAACCTATATTCAGATTCCTGGCTACCTCTTTGGCATCAAAATGGGGGTTTTGGGTACAAACCCATAATGTGATAATATCTCCCTCCAGTTTAGCCACACCCACTTCGGGCTCTATGTAAGCGTGCTCCACCATTTGCGTCCTGTACTCCTGTTCAACAATGGCGGTACATTCTTTAAAAGCTTGCTCCACATCACCTTTACGAATCTTTCGTACCGCCAAAATATTGCCTTTGTCATAAATTTTAGGCGCATCTTCCTTCATAGCCTCGAGAGGGGAAAATACACCCGGCAGCACTTCAATTTCCGTTTCAATTAAACCAAGGGCCTCTTCTGCAATCTCTTCCGTTTCTGCCGCAACAAGAGCCAAAGGGTCCCCTATCTTGCGGATTTTTTGCTGTAAACCCACCAGTACGGGTTCATCCTTAATAATAATTCCAGTACTGTTGGCCCCCGGTATATCTGCTGCCGTTAAAACTGCATGAACCCCCGGCAGACTCTTGGCTTTTTTTATATCAATGCTTTTTAAGATGCCATGAGGTACCTTACTGCGTAACACTTTGGCATAGAGCATGCCCTCCATCTGGATATCGGCAGCAAACTTAGCCTTACCCAGCACTTTATCAAGAGCATCCAGTTTTCTTAAGGAATGACCCACAACTCTTAATTCAGTCAAACCGCATACCTCCCTAGCAGTTTTGTCCACGGGCTACTTTTTCGATAGCATTAACAATCTTGGCATATCCTGTACAGCGACACAAATTACCGGAGATGTGTTTGTATATCTCCTCACGTTGCGGATGAGGATTTTCATCTAACAAGGCCTTAGCGCTTAAAAGCATGCCCGGCGTACAAAAACCGCACTGGACAGCGCCTTCAGCAATAAAGGCTTCCTGCAGGGGATGAAGTTTGTCATAAGTGCCTAGCCCCTCCACAGTTAAAACCTCACGGCCATCCACAGCCGCTGCCAACACCAGGCACGAGTTCATAGTTTTACCGTCAATTAGTACAGTACAGGCACCACAGTCACCTTCACCACATCCCACTTTCGTGCCCGTTAACCCTAATTTCTCTCTTAGTAAATCAACTAAAAGCAATTCCGGCTCTACTTCTATTTCTACCCAGGCACCATTCAGTTTGAATTTAATCATAAGCTTTTCCATCTCTACACCTCCTGAACCCTGCGCAAGGCGGTATCCAACACCCTGGCCACCACAATGTCAGCCATGGATCGACGATAGGCTGCCGTGGAACGAATATCGTCAATGGGTTTGACCATTTCCCGAGCCATTCGTCCGGCCTGTTCAAACACACTGGCCTCCGCTTTTTGTCCTACCAGCCATTTCTCAATTTCAAACAAACGGATAGGTGTAGGTGCAACAGAACCCAGGGCCAGCCGGACGTTAACGATTCCTCCCTTTTCTACCTTTAGCCAGACTGCACCATTAATTACGGAAATGGCAAGAGCCTTACGTTTGCCGAATTTGAGAAATGCCGCTCCTTCCCCTTTTTTCAGAACGGGAACTTTCAGCCTGGTAATCAACTGGCCTTTCTGCAGGCACGTTTTGCCTGGCCCCTGGAAAACCTCCAGTAAATCTTTTTCTTCTATTACTTCAGAACTGCGAATCTCTACTTTAGTATCCAGCGCCAAAAGAGCAGGTACTGTATCTGCCGCCGGGGAAGCATTCCCTATATTGCCGCCCACTGTACCCATATTGCGAATCTGAGGAGAACCCACTTGGAGAGCTGCCTCAGCCAAAACCAAGGCCTTACTCCTGACAAGAGAAGATTTTTCCAGTTCACCATGGGTTACAAGGGATCCGATATCAAGGTATCCTTCCTTTTCCCTGATTCCCTTCAAATCTTCTACTTTTTTTAAATCAACGATATTGCGGGGAGCCACCAGTTTTTCTTTCATTTTCACCAAAAGATCTGTTCCCCCCGCTAATAAAGCATAATCTTCTAAATTCTTGAGGGAAAACAGCAACTCGGGCAAAGTCTCAGGACTGTGATAAGTAAATTTCATTCAGACTTTCACCTCCAAAATAAATACTGGCCGTATTTAGACTAAAGCAAGATCTATGCCAAATACTATTTACACGTCAAAAACCTTAAAGTTAGACTAAAAAAGGCACCTAAGAGCATACAAATACTCTTTAAAGGTGCCATATTTCACTTAACCTTCCTCAAAAATTATTTTAGTTTGCACTAGCATTAGTCTAATTCAGTATACAAAGCAATTAAAAAAAATTTTGGCATTTCGTTTTTGAAATGGGATAAGTAATTATTCGATAAATCCAGTCTCTAAGCATCATTCATACAATTGCAGATTCGAAATGCAGATTTCAAATCTGCAATGTCACTAATCTATTTTAATATTTAATTCCGTAATTTTTCTCCAAAGGGTTGTAGTACTGATTCCCAGCACATCTGCCGCATCTTTTTTTACTCCACCGGTGGATTTCAGGGCCCTTAGAATAGCGTCACGCTGAGCCTGGGCAATTATTTCTGCCAGAGAAGGTACACCTCTTTTTATCTTGCCCTGACTGATATTTTGGATATAGGGTGGGAGATGTTCCAGGCCAATCATCTCATCATTGACACTTACCATGTTCATGGCATGTTCAATACAGTTTTGTAATTCCCGGACATTGCCTGGCCAGTGGTAAGAAAGCAGATGATTTTGGGCTTCATCTCGGATAGACAAGTGTTGATGCCCACATTATTTGGCGGCCACTTGATAACCGTCAGTGGCGGTTG
>CAZWTM010000118.1:0-5819 GCA_964637385.1 uncultured Peptococcaceae bacterium | reverse complement strand
AAATCTAAGATTAAGCGAGATATTCAAAGAAAACCAAAGATTATAGAGGGAGGTGTGACTATGACAAAAGAGCATTCAATAGAAGATTTTCCCCATGAACTTGCGGAGACCATCCGTGATGGGCAGAAACATGGTGTTTCCGATGAATTAATGGTTAAAGGCATGATTAGTCTGGGTAATCTGATGCAAAGGTTCGTTAAACCCGATACACCGGAAGAGGCTCTGATGAAAGAAATGTGGGATGAAGCAACCCCTGAAGAAAAGGAAATGATTGCAGGTCTTGTACTTAGGATCGGTAAAAAACGTATCCATTAGTACAGGGATATAATCTTACCCCTGTTTTAGCTGAAGAAATGCCCTCGATAGACGAGGGCATTTCTTCAGCTTATTTATTTTTCAGAGCAATGGTCAGGCAAACTGCCAGCCCGCCCCACAACATAGCGGCACCGATGAGAAACATAATCAGGGCACTGGTATTCATTGTTTAAACGACCTCCTTCGTTGGCTGGAGCATACTGTCATGATTTCCCTTCAAAGAATAGAAGACTATACCAAGTATGATGCAGGCAGTGAATACGCCCCAACCCATGACCAGGAGAGAACTTAACGGATATCCCTCATAAGGTTTCTTGATGTTTTCGATAATGTTTTGGAAGGTCATGAAGCCAAGGAACAGCGGCGTAATAAATTTAATCATGAGATTCCACCATGAACCGATAGCAAAGTCCGAATACGCGTTGGCATGTTTGCGCAAGCTTTCCAGGTCAAAGAACCAGCCAACCAGGATAACTTCTATAAATCCGCCGATAACGATACCAAAGTTATTCATAAAATAGTCAACAATGTCTAAAACAAAGAGGCCTGAGCCGGTAACAAAAACCAGACTGATGACGAAAGCGGTACCCATACAAATGTTGAGGGCTTTTTGTCTTGGTAAGTTAAACTTATCCATTATACCGGCGAGGAAGGCTTCGATAATGGAAATTAAAGAAGTCATACCGGCAAAGAACAAAGCAGTGAAAAAGATGGTACCTACCAAGCCGTTAAGAGCCGGGAGGGCATTAATGGCTTTAGGGAAAACAATGAAGGCGAGACCTACCCCGGCACTGGCTACTTCTGATACAGGTACGCCTTGAGTGTGCGCCATATATCCTAATACACTAAAAACACCAAGGGCTGCGAAAAGCTCAAAACCATGGTTGCTGAAAGCGGTGATGAAAGCACTGTTTACAATATCGGTTTTCTTGGGCAGGTAGCTGGAATAAGCAATCATGATGGCGAAACCAATACTCAAACTAAAGAAGACCTGGCCGTAAGCAGCTACCCAAACCTTAGGCTGCATGATCTTGTCCCATTGGGGGGTAAAAAGATAGTTTAATCCATCGATAGCTCCCGGGAGAGTGAGGCCTCTCACCACAATAACGCCGGTTAAGATGACTAACGCGGGTATCAGGATTCTATTGGCTTTTTCGATCCCGCCTTTAATACCTTTAGAAAGAATATAATAGCTGATGCCCCACACGAAAACAAAGGGCAATAAAATGTTGAGTCGTAATCCGCCAAAGTTCCAGGGACTATCTGTTAGACCTAAGTATTGGGCGAAAAAGAATGCTTTGGTATCCGTTCCCCAGGCCTGGGTCATGGCAAAAAAGATATAGCTTACAGCCCAGGCAACAACAGATACATAATAAACTGTAATGAAGAAGGCCACCGCCGATTGAAACCAACCTAACCATTCCCATTGTTTCTTTATGCGGGAAAAAGTAATGGGCGCGCCGCCTCTGAATTTATGTCCCAGTGTGAATTCCAGGATCAAAATAGGTATCCCTGCGGTGATGATAGCAAAAAAATATGGAAACAGGAAAGCACCACCGCCATTAGAGGCAGTTACATAGGGGAAACGCCAGATATTTCCCAAACCGATTGCGGAGCCCACGGCTGCCAGGATAAAACCTAGCCTGGTACCCCATTGGTCTCGAGACATGCTAATCACTCCTTTTATGCATACAATCTTATGAACATTTGTATTATAACACCGCTCAATAGACCTGTCTATTATAAAATGACATAGTACAGAAAAAATATTTAATTGGTGTTGTATGCCTGTGGAAAACAATTCCGAAAATTAAATTTTAACAAACTATCAATATCAATAAGTGTAACAGTATATCTAAACATATTTTTTTGATTTTTCCCATATGCAAGTAGCATTTGTGCTGTTTTTTTCTATAATGAACTAGGGACCTTTCTTTTACAGGGGGGATATTATGTCCTATGTGAGAATTACTTTGTCTAAGGAAATGCTCCAGGCCTTATTGGCAAACCTGACGGATTTACGAACTCTCGCCAGTGAGTTTCTGGTAGAGAGTGATGTGGATGGCAATAATGAAACCACTCGCATCATCAATATTTTAAGTGGTGATGTGTTTGAACAAACGGTGCAAAAACAGGAACTTGATGAGTCTTCTAAACAGGAATGCAGGATTTATGAATTCCCCTCTAAAGCGGAAAGAGGGCAAAAAATCGAACATAACAGAGAATAAGTCGTCTTGTGATGACTTATTTTATGGTAATAATTACATCTTTGAGATGTTCAGGTGCTCGAGATATAATCATTAAAGCAAGCTTGCCTGAAATTTATAATTTTCGTTGATAAAGGAAAAAAGGAATGGAACAGCGAATATACATTCTATAAAATATAATAAATTATCAAAGAAAGGAGAAGGGTCGTGAAATTATCTACGAAAATTTTAATCGGTCTTATCTTAGGTATCATTGCTGGTCTTTTATTAAGTAGTTACCCTGGATTCATCAAGACCTGGATTAAGCCCTTTGGTGACCTCTTTATTAACCTGATTAAAATGATTATTGTTCCTTTAGTGTTGTCCTCTCTGGTAGTAGGAGCTGCATCAGTTGGTGATGTGAAGAAGTTAGGGCGTATGGGCGGTAAGACGGTAGGTTACTATCTAATTACTACTGCTATTGCAGTGACTATTGGTCTGGTCCTGGCCAATCTTATTGACCCTGGTCTTAATATGAAACTTCCTGCTGATGCCAAGTATGCAGGGAAAGAGGCTCCACCTTTAACACAGGTTCTTTTAAACATTTTCCCCACTAATCCTGTGGACTCTCTGGTACGTGGAGACATGCTGCAAATTATCGTTTTTGCGCTTTTCTTAGGGATTGGCATAACTTTAGTAGGTGAAAGAGCTAAACCCCTTTATAATTTCTTTGACGGTTTAGCTGAAGTTATGTACAAAATAACGGGTGTGGTAATGGAGTTTGCTCCTATAGGTGTCTTTGCTTTAATTACACCTGTTGTAGCTGCCAATGGACCCAAAGTATTAATTCCTTTGGCCAAAGTTATTGTTGCGGTATACGTAGGCTGTATCCTGCATGCTGCCATTGTTTATTCAACGGCAGTCAAAACCCTGGGTAACATGAGCCCTCTTAAATTCTTTAAAGGTTTCTCGCCTGCCATGCTTATTGCTTTTACTACCTGCAGCAGTTCTGCCACACTTCCTGTTTCTATGAAGTCTGTGGAGGAAAACCTGGGAGTGGATAAAGATGTAGCCAGCTTTGTACTGCCTTTAGGCGCAACGATTAATATGGATGGAACTGCTATCTATCAAGGTGTTTGTGCCGTCTTTGTCGCCCAGGTATTTGGTATGGATCTCACCTTGGGCCAGCAGCTGACCGTTATCCTTACCGGAACATTGGCTTCCATAGGAGCCGCCGGCGTACCCGGAGCGGGGTTGATCATGTTAACCATGGTTCTCCAGTCAATTAACCTGCCTTTAGAGGGAATTGCCCTGATTGCCGGTATTGACCGTGTCCTGGATATGGCCAGGACTACATTGAATGTAACCGGTGACGCCAGCGCTGCTGTGATTGTTGACTATACCGAAAAGAAAGCTATGGGTAAAACCCGTTCTTTAGCAGCATAGAAAGTAATGGTAATAAATAGAGAAGCATTCCTAAACAAAAGGAGTGTTTCTCTTTTTTCTTGTTACGTTATATGGCAATGATTTTTAGGGGAAATTAAGACCTGTTTGCGGAAATTGAAATTTTTTATAGATTAACCGGGTTTTTTTAACAATAATAAAGATGTATAATACTAAAAATAAGGGTGAAGCTTAAATAAATGATAATTTGATGTGAATATGGGGGGCTGGTTACCATGCAGGAGATATATAGCTTTGCTGACATTAAAGCCAGGGTGGAAGAACCCCGGTTTTGGACGTATCACTGGGTGCTGGAGGTCCCCGGCAGATTATACGAAAACGTCCTTAAAAATTATCCCGGAGATATTTATACCGAAGAGGCTGTACAGGAATTTGTTACCCAGTATTTACGCTGGAAAGGTGATAACGGTATTGTGGGATTGGTGGGGCTGGAACGTAAAGGAAATTGGGTGTTCATTGATGCAGCCGTTCGTTACCCCCAAAGAAGATACTAGTATGAGGAAAGGGGAGGTGGATCTGTTGTGAGGAGAGCTGTTCTTTTCGACCTGGACGGTACCTTACTTCCGTTAAACATTGATCTTTTTCTTGAAAAATATATCAAAGCTATTTCCAGTTACTGCGCACCCCTGGTAGAACCGCGAGCCTTTGCTCGGGCCCTGTGGTTTGCTACAGAAAAAATGTTGCAGAATGATGGCCGGGGTACCAATGAGGAAGTATTTATGCGGCATTTCTTGACTCAGCTTAAAAAAAATAAAGAAGAAATTTATCCCCTTCTGGAGAAATTTTATACTGAAGAATTTGGGAAATTGCAAAAATATATTGAACCTTCAATTTTGGCGCAATCTATCGTAAAAAAGGTAGTTGACAGGGGTTGGGACATAGTCCTGGCAACGAATCCTGTTTTCCCGCGCCTGGCCGTTGAAGAGCGTATGCGCTGGGCAAAAATTGATTCCTTACCCTGGCGTTATGTTACTACTTACGAAAACAGCAGGAGTTGTAAGCCCTCGTTACGCTATTACGAAGAAATTGTCGATAAATTACAGTTGGATCCGGCCCAGTGCTGGATGGTTGGTAATGATACTAGAGAAGATATGATTGCCGGTAAATTGGGATTTCGTACATATTTGGTAACGGATTTTTTAATAGATAAAGGGAAGGGTGGAGAAGTCCCTGATCATCAGGGCTCTTTACGTGATTTTTTGCTGTTTGTAGAAAATGATCAACTATAAGAAATACAATTGTAAGGAAAGCCGGGGAGGAGTAAATGGCGCAGTGTTATTTTTGTGAGGAAACTGCAACCAGAAGGTGCGGTCTTTGTGAAACCATTGTGTGTGAAACCCACAACCATAAAGTAAATCCTTGGAATAATGCTTATCGGGCTGAATTTATCTGCGAGCATTGTTACCGGAAAAGGGAAAAAAACAAAAGAATTTTCGTAGGCATAGTCCTTCTTTTTAGTGTAATATTCATAGCCAGTAGCATGGGGGTTAAGTGGGGCCTCAGGGAACCCAGCATGTGGGCATATTTTATGACCCTGTCCTTAGGTGCCACTGGTACTTTTGGTCTTGCTACCGTGTATCATTTTTTGGCACGGACTGGACAAGGCAGCAAGTGGCTAAAATGGGCTTTACCTCCAGCCATTCTATGGTGTATTACTTATCTTTTATATAGAATCTTCAGTTAAAGAAGGGAAAATGGGCATGGGAAGTGCCCATTTTTTGTTGATAGTACCATTCTGCTCACTGGCACACTCTGGGTCTTCCTGGATGTGAGAAAATCTCCTTATAAGATGAAATGAACTATTCTCATAAATTATTGACAATAAGAAAAATATAGAAGTAAGATGAGCATACA
>CAZWTM010000117.1:0-6037 GCA_964637385.1 uncultured Peptococcaceae bacterium | reverse complement strand
ATATAAAAGAAGACCTTTACTTTCAGCAGGTTTTTTTCATCTTTTCACGAACCATATTATAATAGATATGTTAAATCATTAGTTAATGGAGGGTTAAATGTTGGAAGACTGGAAAGGACTCTTTCTGATTCTTTATATGGTCTTTCTATTTTATGCTTTTACTGTGGGTCGCCGGTGGCGCCACTACTATCAGACGAAAAGATTAATTAAGGACCTGGAGAAGTATTTTGGTCATGAATTGCCTTATTACAAAAAACAACGTAAGCAAAAGAACGTCAACTGGGAAAGGGTTCTCCAGATGCTTAGGAAAGAACCCACTACTCCCGAGGTAGCCCGTCTCAAAGAACAGGTGAAGAAGAGAGTGGGGGCAGCAGCGAAGTAGCTGGCAGTGTTTTAGTTACTAGTTATCAGTTCCTAGTTACTAGTGCTTGGGGTCGTACTCCGGTAGTTGGCTCTCGGATGTCATTTCCCGTCAGTGGTCACTGGGCTCAGGTCACTGGTTTTCAGGAATCGGATGTCGAAATTCGTCACGATACACCATTATCGAGCGTAAACGTAATACACAAGGGAAAATAAAATCCCTCTCAAGACGAGAGGGATTTTATTTTGGCATATAACTCTTCTAATACTTCCCCGGCCTTTCCGCGTATGATTAAGTGAGCCTGATCATCCATATCCGTTGGTTCCAGATTGATAAAAACAAGTCTAGCCCCCACATCTCGGGCCAGCAAAGGAAAATAATTGGCCGGTGAGACTTCCAATGAAGAACCGATGACCACAAAAAGGCGGGCTCTTTTCGTCTCCATATCCGCCTGGCGCAGGGCATCATGAGGTAAGGTTTCCCCAAACAGGACTACACCGGGTTTTAGCTTACCTCCACAGGCTTCACAGGCTGGAAAATCTTTTTCTTCCAGGACCTTGCTGCTGTATCTGTTACCACAGTTTAAACATACAGCCTCCCTCAAGTTGCCATGGAGTTCGATAACCCTGGTGGCTCCTGCCTTTTGATGTAATCCATCCACATTTTGTGTAATAATGGCATTTAAAAGCCGCTCTTTCTGGAGCTGGGCCAGGACCCGATGCCCTTCATGAGGCTCGGCCTTATGCAAGGCAGCTAATCTCATCCGGTAAAATTCATAAAACTCGGCAGGATTGGCCAATAAAGCAGAAATCGAAGCCAGTTTGCGAGGATCTTTTTGTTTCCATAATCCCTGGGGCGAGCGGAAATCGGGTAGGCCCGATTCCGTACTCATCCCCGCTCCGGTAAGGACTACACGATAGCTGGCTTCAATCCACCAAGTGGCAAGGGTGTCAATCGACAAAACCTCTCCCCCTTTTTTCCCGCAAAATCTCCAAATGAACATCAGTGACAGAACTGGTACCGGTCATAATCATGGCCACATATAATTCATTATAAACCTGATCTAAAGTCAGTTTCACACCTAGGGCGCCAGCTCCCACCGCCCCAATAGCTAAAGGCCGCCCCATCATGACGGCATCAGCTCCCAGGGCCAGGGCTTTCAACACATCCCAACCTGTACGAATACCACCATCCATCAGGATAGTAATTTTGCCTTTAACCATATAAGCTATGCCCGGTAGTACCTCTGCTGTTCCCGGCGTCCAGTCCAGAACCCTGCCGCCGTGGTTAGAAACAACAATGGCTTTCGCCCCGGCCAGTACTGCTTTCTCTGCTTCTTCAGGAGTCATGACCCCTTTAAGGATTACCGGAAGTTTGGTCGCTTTCGTTATTTCCTGGAGTTTTTCTAAAGTCTTGGGTTCTACTTTTTGCCCTGCCATTCTCATATTGATTAAACCGGCCGCATCGATGTCGATGCCTACAGCTTTACAGCCAGCTTCTTCCGCCATTTTAATCCGTTTAATAATTTCTTCCTGGTCCCTTGGTTTGATAATGGGTATTCCCCAACCGTTTCTGGCTTTAATTTTTTCCAAACCGTACTGGAATAAACTTAAATTCGGCCCATCACCAATTTGACCCAGGGTCCCGGCCTGATAACACCCGTCGATGAAAGCATCAGCAAATTCCTCGTCACTGATAACACCTTTATAGTTTAATTGACCTCCACCAATCGCTGCCCCCAATACAGGCATCCTTAAAGAAGTCCCGAAAAAATCAAAGACCAGTGAAGGGTCTGTTACATCGTGCATCGTCTTTAAGTTTAAAAAACAATTAGCCAGGGCTTCTACATTTCTTTTAAAACTGCTTCCGGTGCCAATACCACCAACACCAGGTACTTGGCCGGCACAAGCCTTACCGTCGCATATTCTGCAGACCTGGCATATGCCTACCAGTTTCTCCTTGGCTTTGGCCCTTATTTCTGCCAAATTCATATCTTTCCCTCCAAATTATCCATCTATCCTTTAATTATATATATCATAAAACAGTTTTTAATAAAATTTTCTGCTACCCGAAAGGACAATCTTCATTTCCTGTTTGTAATAATATTTCGCCACTTTTACCGAGGTAAAAATTTACCTCATCAATTGAAACTTATTTAACATTTCTAATCATATAACCAACCCCACTGCAGGTCACAATATACTCGGGATTACCGGGATCAGTCTCAATTTTCTGCCGTAATCTTCCAATGCTCACACGCAGGTAATGAGTACAATCCTTATACTCACTACCCCATACAGCCACTAGCAGTTCTTCATGGGGTACTACCTTGTCCACATTGTTGGCAAGATAAGTTAAAAGTTTGAATTCAATAGGCGTTAAATGCACAGGATGATCATTAACTATAGCCTGTCTCTGGGCCATGTCAATGAGTAAATTGCCTATTCTGATTTTATCCGCATTGGTCTGGGCAATATTGGCTTTCGCCCTGCGTAACACCGCATTGATCCGGGCTAACAATTCTTCTACGGCAAAAGGCTTGGTAATATAATCATCAGCTCCGGCATTTAATCCTTCCACAGCATCCTGAATATCATCCTTGGCCGTAATCATTACGATAGGTACATCCGATACTTGCCTGATCCGGCGGCAAACCTCCAGCCCGTCTATTTCTGGTAGCATGATATCAAGAACAATCACATTGGGGTTAACAGCCTGGAACTGCTCCAAAGCTTCCGTACCACTAGTGGCAGAGGCTACCTCAAAGCCGCTTGCACGCAGGTTGGCCCTTACAAAACGTAAAATGTTGGATTCATCATCTACAACCAAAGCCACAGGTTTCTTCATCCTTATTCCTCCTCTATCGACTCACATGGGATCGTGAAATAAAATTTACTGCCATGTCCCAGGCTGCTCTCTACCCAAATAGAACCACCATGGGCTTCAATGATACCTTTAGCAATAGCAAGTCCAACACCACTTCCTCCTGTTTTCTGTGTCCAGCTGCTGTTTACACGGTAAAATCTTTCAAAAATTACCTGGTGGTGTTCTTTGGCAATGCCGATCCCCTGATCGGCTACACTTACTCTAACCACCCTTTCCGTCGGCAGGTATTCGGTGGTAATGTGTATCATTTGATGGGGTGGTGAATACTTAACAGCATTTTCCAGGAGATTATGGAGAACCTGTTCAATTCTCCTTTCATCTAATGGTACAAAAGGCAGACCAGGTGCATAAGTTGTGGTAATCCTGGCTTCGGGGAACCTTTGTTGGAAACGGTTGATTACCCTGTTTATTACCTTGGTTATATCTACAGAATGTATATCTAATTTTAATACACCTGCTTCTATTTTAGACATATCCATAATATTGTCAATTAATTCCCGTAAACGCTGGCTTTCATCAACGATAGCACGAATAAACTCATCACGTTCTCCGGTACTCCAGACAATGTCCTTTCTTAACAAAGATTCGGCACTTCCCCGAATAGTAGTCAGCGGAGTGCGCAGTTCGTGGGAAACAGTGGAGAGAATGGAGTTTTTCAAAGAATCTACCTCTTTTTCCCGCGTAATATCCCTTGTAATATAGCCATAACCAAGGAAACCTTCACTTGAAGAAACAGGGAATCCTTGAATCAGGTAATAACGGGTTTTGCCGCAGTAAATCACAGAAGCTTCCCGGGATGGCCCCAGTCTTTGCTCCAGATAATCCTGCCATATCTCCTGGGCAGGTATTACAATTTGGGCCTCGGGGTCCGAATGCTTGAACAGTTCTTTTACATCCAAACCCTGCCAGGGTGCATTTTCCAGGTGGAATATCCTTAAAAAGACAGGATTGGCATAGACTATCTTCTGTTTAGTGTCCACAAGGATCAAACCCTCATGTATACTGTTGATGACTGCTAAAAAGGTGTGATGTTCCTGGTTTATTTTGTTGAAAAGAGACACGTTGCTAATAACTACCCCCAACTGGTTGCTGATGGCCTGTAAAAGGGAAAGGTCATCCTGGCTAAAGCGTCCATGCAATCGGGTAACCAGGGTTATAGCCCCTAAAATGTTGTTTTTATAGAGAATAGGCACACAGATCAGCGACTGAGAATTTATTTGGCGCAAAGCAGGGGGGATCCGTTCTTCGTGTAGTGCCATATTATCAACAATAATGGGTATACCTGTTTTTATGACCTGTTCGCTAAAACTCCCGGCATAATCAGTATATACTAATTTATCTCCATCCGGGTAGTCAACACGCCAAATTGTCGGTTTCAGCTCTTTCTCTTCCTCATTTTTTAAAAAAATTATGGATATTTCTACCCGGAAAAGAGCCTTGATTTCCTCTAAAACCTCTTGCAGCACATCCATCAGGTTATTGGTACTGCTCACCGCAGAAGCTACCGCATAAAGGGCAGCCAGTTCCTTGTTCTTTCTCTCTAGTTCCCTGGTCCGGATCTTTACACGGTTCTCCAAATCGGTACCGTGTTTTTTTAAAAGAAAGTTTATTTCCTCCAGGCTTCCCGCCATTGAGTTGAAATTACTGCTCAGTTCATATATTTCCAAGGGAAGGCCGTGATCCAAAGGAACTCTGTACGAAAGATTCCCCTGGGCCAGTTCTGAACTGGCCTGATTAAGCTTCTTCAGGGGTTTAGAAATATTAACCACCAAAAGATGTCTTATGACTACAATAACAATAATGCCTAAGATGATTATCCCCAAAGAAAGCCCGGCCGCCTGATAAACGGGTGCAATCACTTCCTGGCGGGGAGCAGCCACCCACAGTCCCCATCCGGCAGGTGACAGGGTAACGAAACTGGCTATTTCTTTGCGCTGGTAAACCGGTGAATAATATTCATATGTGCCATGTAGGTGCTGGCGTAAAGCTGTAATGACAGGCAGAGTCCTTTCATTAAAATTTACCGTCAGGACTGCAGGATGATAAATCACCTGGTTATTAGCATCAACCAGTACCGGATAACCGGAAGGGTACACTTTTTGATTTAGTAGAAGTTTGTTCAAATAGTCCATATTTAATGTCGCCATGATGATTCCCGGGGGACTTGGCCCATAGGCAGAAAAAGGAACAATAAAAAAAATATTTCTCTCCTGACCGGGCAGGGCTTCCACAGGTCCGAAGACAGCTTTCACATTCCCAAACTGGGAATAAGACATGCCTTGCTTGTCCAGCTTTTCCAGGGCTTTCCCTTTTTCTTGCAAAACATGGTCTGTCTTAGAACTTACATTCCATTCTGCCGTTTCTACATACACTTCGGAAAACCCAGGATAATGTTTGGCCACCTGCCCTACCAGTTCTTTTAATTCCTTGGGAGAAATATGAAGCTGTTTCATTTCCGCAGCCAGAGTTTCCAGGGCTAAAATATGATGGTTTAAAAAAGTCTGTATCTCATTGGAAAGGTGGTCCGCTAAAGCTAAATGCTGTCGTTTTAGGTTTTTTCCCTCTTGAATAAGGTTAAATGTTACGGTAAAGCCCAATAAGACAATGGGTATAAGGGCTAACAGGGCAATAACACTGACGTAATGATTGATATCCAGGTATTTTTTCAAGCACCCACTCCTCCTTGTGCAAACTATTCTTTATGGGCCCTTGTTTTCCTGCTATGGATAATTGCTCTTCCGACTTAAATTTTGGGTAAAATTCTATTTTTCCCATCCCCCGTTGCCAAAT
>CAZWTM010000116.1:0-6070 GCA_964637385.1 uncultured Peptococcaceae bacterium | reverse complement strand
GAGCATACATAGGGGAGAGGTAAACATGAAATACTACCAAATAATGAAAACACCCATTGGCCATCTTTTGTTAATTGCTGAGGACAATGCCCTCACGCAAGTGGACTTCCTGGAAGGTAACGAGATTAATAAGATAACAGCTATGGAGCATCAGTCTAATGGGGTGCTGGAGCAGGCGAAAGCAGAGTTAACGGCATACTTTGAGGGAACTCTAACCTCTTTTACTGTACCATATACCTGCCGGGGAACAGAATTTCAGAAGAAGGTCTGGCACGCCCTGACCAGAATACCCTATGGAAAAACTTTGAGTTATGAGGCACTGGCCCGGGAAATCAATCATCCCCGGGCTTGCCGGGCAGTGGGACAGGCCAATAATCGTAATCCCCTGGCCATTATTATTCCCTGTCACCGGGTTATCGGAAAAAACGGGAATTTAATAGGTTATGGCGGAGGGTTAGATAAAAAAGTTTGGCTTCTCCAATGGGAACAAAAGGTTCTTAAAGAGGGGAAAGGAATCCTTTGGGAAGATTGTTAGAACGATAAAATAAAATACGTCAGAACATATTGAAAAATTCCCAATATTACTTTAGTATATGGTTAGGTGGTCAGACCAAATAGTGTCCTGATATTTGAGTGTGCTAAAAAATTGGTTGTTGATGATTTTTATTAAGAAGAAGGAGGAGTTGAGGAGAATGGGTGGGTTCGGCAAAGTGAAAGCCTGCTTACCACAAAATGCTGGCTTGCAATGTTATGATCTTTTTTATACCAAAGCTACTGCCGTAAATGCTGAAGTTTTTCGTGTTGCCACAGCAGATGAGGCTATAGATACTGTGCAAAAAATCATAAAAGAGCTGGGAGTAAAAAAGGTTGTAAGCACAACTTTAGGCCTGGTAGAGGGAGAGAAGTTAGTAGAAGTCATAAAATCAGGGGGCGTTAGTATAGAAATGGGGCAGCCCTTACGTAAAACCATAGAGGAAGCTGAACTGGGCATCACTGAGTTTGAACTGGCTGTAGCCGAAACAGGATCACTGGCACAGGATGCCATGGATGTTTATAAAAGATTAATCTCTTCTTTACCGCCATATCATCTGGCTTTTGTCAAAACTGAATACATTGTTGCTACTTTCGCCGATGCTCTGGATGTTCTATATAAAGCCAATGGCAATCAAATGCCCGGCTATGTAGCCTATGTATCCGGTCCCAGTCGTACTGCCGATATCGAACGGGTCTTGGCTATAGGTGTGCACGGTCCTGAACGCGTATTTATAATTTGTATCGGTTAAATAAAGGAACTAAAAAGAAAAGGGGGAGAGCGAAATGGCGGAAAATACCTTCCGGGAAAGAATTGCTAATGCTCTGAATGATGCCGTATTAAGAGGGGCCTTGGGTAAATTTGGTGAAGTGTTTCCTGAAGCCAGGGCCAATGTATATAAGGGTATAGATTTTGAGGCTTTACGCCAGCAGATTAAAGAGATTAAGATAAACACTGTCAATAAAGTGGATGAACTGGCTGACCGCTTTGAGAAAGAAGCTACGAAGCGCGGAGCCATTGTCTACAGGGCCAGCACGGCGGAGGATGTTAAAAAATACGTGGCAGAGCTCGCCAAAAAACATAATGTAAAATCCATTGTCAAATCCAAGTCCATGGTATCAGAGGAAATCCATCTTAATGAATATCTGGAAAAACAAGGGATTCGAATGATCGAAACCGACCTGGGGGAATGGATCGTGCAGCATGCCGGGGAAAAACCGTCTCACATGGTTATGCCCGCTATCCATATGCCTAAAGAACGGGTCGCGAAAACTTTTACCGCTGCGCTCAAGAGAGAAATTGCTCCCGATATTCCTTTGATGGTAAAAACTGCACGCAGTGAGTTAAGAGATAAATTTCTTACCGCTGATATGGGGATTTCCGGTGCCAATATTGCTGTTGCTGAAACAGGCACCCTTTGTATGTTTACAAATGAAGGGAACGGCAGACTTACCGCTACCATTCCTCCGGTCCATGTATTCTTGGTAGGTTATGAAAAACTGGTGGAAAAATTAAGTGATGTGCCGGTCATTGCCAAGGCACTGCCCAAAAGTGCTACTGCCCAAAACTTAACCAGTTATGTAACAATGATTACGGGTCCGGTGGAAACACTGGTGGATGATAAAGTGGTCAAAAAAGAATTCCACATTATCCTCATTGATAATGGACGGAAAAAAATGATGGAAGATCCCCAGTTTAAAGAGGCTGCCCAGTGTATCAGGTGTGCCTCCTGTCTTAATGTTTGTCCTGTTTTCCAGCTGGTAAGCGGGCACGTCTATGGTCATATTTATACAGGCGGTATTGGTACGATTCTTACGGCCTTCTTTAACAGCATGCAGGATGCCCAGAACCCACAAAATCTCTGTATTGGCTGCCGGCGCTGCGTAGAGTTTTGCCCCGGTAACATTGATATACCGAAACTTATTTTGGAGCTTAGAAAGCGCATTGTGGATAAGGAATCCCTTCCTTTTACCCAGCGTGTGGTATTGCAAAACGTACTCACAAACCGAAAACTTTTCCATACCATGCTGCGCCAGGCTTCCTGGGCGCAAAAACCCTTTAGCAAGGGAACCCAGTTCATCAGGCATTTACCTTTCTTTTTGTCGGAAATGGCTGAATGGCGCAGTTTGCCGGCTATTGCCGAAGTGCCTTTCCGTGACAGGTTCCCGAAGATTAAACAGCAGCAGGCCATAAAAGGAAAAGTGTCATTCTTCTCGGGCTGTCTTATTGATTTTGCCTATCCTGAAATTGGGGAGTCGCTGGTGGAAAGCGTGAATAAATTGGGTTACGAGGTTCTCTTCCCTGAAGAACAAAGCTGTTGCGGCGCTCCGGCCCGTTATATGGGGGAAATCAAAGTGGCGCAGGTTTTGGCCAGGCAGAATATCGAGGCTTTGGAAAACGGCCAGGTCCAGTATATCCTTTCCGCTTGTCCCACCTGTACCGAATCCATCAAACATGACTGGGTGGAACTTCTCAAAGATGATGAAAACTGGCTAAAACGGGCCCAAGCCGTATCCGATAAGGTGCTGGATTATGCTAAGTTTATGGCCTGGGTTAAACAGGAGACCACTGCTGAAACTGGCGCTCAGGGGCAGCCCAAGCAAAAGGTTACCTATCATGACTCCTGTCACCTGAAGAGAAGCCTAGGCGTCTGGGAAGAACCCAGAAAACTTCTTATGGGAAAAGAAGGCATTGAACTGGTGGAAATGAAAGAATCCGACAGCTGCTGCGGGTTTGGCGGCTCTTACTCCCTTAAGATGCCCCAGATAGCCAGCCAGCTTTTGGAGCGGAAAATCCAAAACATTATTGATTCCGGTGCCGATATTGTGGCAGTAGATTGCCCCGGCTGCATGCTCAATATTAAAGGCGGTCTTGATAAAAAGGGAAGCAAGATTCAAGTGAAACATACAGCAGAAATATTAAATGATAAATAAGTATAGGAAAAGGTGCCGGCAGGATTAAGCCTGCACTTTTTTTATGCAAACTAAATTGTGTAACGGCCACTTTCGACACAAGTCCTGGGTAATAGAAATAATATGAGTATTTCCCGGGAAATATGACGAAGGAAATGAATATATGATATACTGGAAGCGAAATTTTGCGAAAAAAATGAAATGACATGAAAGGGTTGGAACTTTATATGTTTATAGGCGCTCATGTTTCCATTTCTAAAGGTTTGGCTGCTGCTGTAAAAACAGCCATTGAAATGAAAGCCAATACCTTTCAATTCTTTACAAGAAATCCCCGGGGTGGAAGTGCCAGAGCCTTAGACCCCCGGGATATTTCACGTGCCCACACTTTGCAGGAGGAATACAATTTTGGTCCTTTGGTGGCCCATACCCCATATACCATCAATGTAGCCTCGGCCAAGCAGGAAGTGAGAGAATTTAGTATCAGAACTCTAAAAGAGGACTTGAACAGAATAAAAGAAATGGGTGTGCCCTATCTGGTATTTCATGTAGGCACCCATGGCGGGCAGGGAGAAGAGGCAGGTATAAGTCTTGTCTGCCAGGGGCTTAAAGATATATTAGCATCCATTCCGGAAGGCACTTTTCTTTTACTGGAAGGAATGGCGGGTGAAGGTACGGAGCTTGGCTATACGTTCCGCCAGTTAGAGGTTATCATCGAGGCATGTGACCACCACCCTCAATTGGGTGTCTGCCTGGATACGTGCCATTTAACTGGAGCCGGCTATGATTTGACTCAACTGGAAGATTTGAAAAAAGCAATAGACGAAACCATAGGTTTAGAGAGAGTTAAGGTCTTTCATTTAAACGACAGTATGTTTCCATTAGGTTCCCGCCGGGACAGGCACGCCAAACTGGGAGAGGGGCGCCTGGGCCTAAAGGTCATCAAAGAGCTGGTCTGCGATAAAGATTTTAGCCGGCTTCTTTTCATCCTGGAAACACCAAATGATAATGAGGGATACGCCAGGGAGATAAGCCTGGTAAAAGAATTGTATGCGGGTACAATAGGGTTGAAGGAATAAGGGGTTTTGCATATAATATTAAGAGACAAAAAAATATATGCACTTATCTGGTGCCTCTTTTTGGAGGAGAATAGGGAATGGGGTGGAAATCCCCAACGGACCCGCCACTGTAACTGTGGAGCATCTATAAAGATGCCACCGGGTAGTCCGGGAAGGCTATAGATGCGATGAAACAGAGTCAGGAGACCTGCCAGTTAAGGATTCTCAATGGATGATGGAAAAGTCCACGGTTTATTTACCGTGGACTTTTAATTTAATCAATAAAAATAAAACAATGGAGGGGTTTACTTTGGGTACTTTGCTTAAAACCACACTGACCAGCATCACAGGTTTAGACCGGGTTTCCATGGAACTGGCCCAAGCAAGGCTCGACGGCCTATTAAAGCCGCCAGGCAGCCTGGGCAAATTAGAAGACATCGCTGTACAATTAGCTGGTATTTATGGACAGGCCAGACCCCAATTAGCTTCCAAAGCAATTGTGATGATGGCCGCCGACAATGGTGTCTATCAGGAAGGCTACAATGGTTACCCCCAGGAAATTACAAAAGCTGTGGCAGAGCTGGCAGGACCAGGACTTATTGGGGTAGGGGTTTTGGCCCGTCATGCGGGAGCCCGCCTGGTTGTTGTGGATGTAGGTATCAAAGGTGAAGTAGAAGGACAGCACATTATTAAGAAGAAAATTAGACACGGTACAGACAATATAGCGCAAGGACCAGCCATGAGCCGCAGTGAAGCGGAAGAAGCCATGGAAGCGGGCATTGATGTGACTACTCAATTAATACATGAAGGGATTAGTGTCATTGGAACCGGGGAAGTAGGTATCTGCAATACGACCACCAGTGCCGCTGTACTTGCCGGGCTTCTTAGTATTGACCCTGAACTTGTGGTTGGTAAGGGGACTGGTGCTGATGAAAAGGCGTATCACGCTAAACTGCAAGCAGTGAAAAGGGCTCTGGCCGTGAATCGCCCTGACCCCGGGGACCCCATCGATGTAGTAGCAAAAGTGGGAGGCCTCGATATCGCGGCTTTAGCCGGGTGCTACCTGGCTGCAGCAGCTAACAAAAAACCTGTTGTGATTGACGGTTTTATCGCGGGAACTGCTGCTTTAGTGGCTGCCAAAATGAATCCCTTAGTGAAGGAATATATGATACCGTCCCATTTTTCCGCCGAAAAAGGGGCCCAGCTGGTACTGAAAGAACTGGATATGGAACCTATGCTGTATATGAACATGCGCCTTGGGGAAGGAACAGGTGCTGCTCTGGCCTTTAACCTGATTGACGCCGCCGTAAAAATCATTAACGAGATGGGCTCCTTTGCTGATTTAGCGTAAGAGGGATTAAACCCTCTTTTTGCTTTTTTGGGAATTTTATGCATTTCTTTAAGAAAAGGGGTTTTAGGGGAAGCATTTACCCATGTTCAAAAGGAGGGATATCAGTTTTTAAAAATCTGCTGAACAGCACACCTTTTTGTTCCTTCGCAATACCAGGCACAACAAGGGGAGCAGGGTGCATTATCATGGGGATGGCCTTTTATTAGCCATTTCGCAATAG
>CAZWTM010000115.1:0-6293 GCA_964637385.1 uncultured Peptococcaceae bacterium | reverse complement strand
TGGCTGGTGTTATCGGTTCTGCCGTTGCTGCCGGTGTTCTGCTGTCACTCTTTGGTACGCACTAAAAGCGTGACTGATTAGTCATGCTCAGATTAAAAACAACCCCAATACTAGTTATAAATATAACGAATTGCCATTAAGGTGCATTAAACTTTCTGGGTGTTTTACTGTCTTAGAAAAAAGAATTTTTTGTATGGTATAATAAAGCAAGAAAAGGGATTGCCAAAAGCAAAGGGGTGATAATTGTGAGTTCGCATATCCATCATCCTGAACGGAAGTATAGCTATCAAGATTACTTGCATTGGTCAGATGAAGAGCGTTGGGAACTAATTGACGGTGTACCCTATAATATGACTCCATCACCCTCCAGAAAACATCAGCAAATCTTAGGTGAATTAGCAACGGAATTCACCTCCTATCTCCGCGGCAAAGGGTGTGAGGCATTTATCGCACCATTTGATGTCAGGCTTTTCGCGGAGGGAAAATCAGATGATCAAATCATGGATGTTGTACAGCCTGATCTCTTTGTAATCTGCGATCCGAATAAGCTAGACGATAAAGGGTGTAAAGGAAGTCCAGATTTAATCATTGAAATTCTTTCGCCCAGAACAGGAAAGATTGATCGATGGATCAAATATAAGTTGTATGAGCGGGCTGGAGTCAGGGAATACTGGATTGTGGAACCAGTAAACAGTACAATCGAAGTTTTTACCCTAAACCAGAACGGACGGTTTGAATTGAGTGGGGTTTATGGGAATGAAGATATAATTAAAGTTGGTATTTTTGATGACTTGCTTATTGATCTGAAAGTAATCTTTAGGGAATAAGCCGCATCCCTTAATTAAGAAATACACAACTCATATTTTATAACTACACAGAGGTCCTGTAGCGTACTGCCACAGGACCTCTCTTTTTCTCATCTCGGTAGTCGGAAATCGGAAAGCGGATGCACCACAGGCACAAGTCTCGCTACGTCACTTCGTTCCTAGTCTCGCTATGTCGGAAGTCGATTGGGTTTACCGGGCCAGCCAGCCGCCGTCAACACACAGCACATGACCGTGCATGTATTCGGAAGCGCTTGATGCCAAAAAGACGACGGCTCCGTTCAAATCGCGGGTATTGCCCCAGCGGCCAGCAGGAATCCGCTCCAGGATAGACTGGTTCCTTTTCTCATCGGCCCTGATGGGGGCAGTGTTATCAGTAGCCATGTATCCAGGGGCGATGGCGTTAACGTTGATGTTGTATTTGGCCCACTCGTTGCACATGGTTTTGGTGATGCCCGCTATACCATGTTTACTGGCTGCGTAGGATGGGACTAAGATGCCCCCCTGAAAAGAGAGGAGGGAGGCAATATTGATAATTTTCCCTCCGGTTCCTTGCTTGATAAATTGATGGGCCACAGCCTGGGCAAGGAAGAAAGCGGCCTTCAGGTTAATGTTCATAACCTCATCCCAGTATTCTTCGGAAAATTCCAGTGTGGGCTGGCGGCGGATGATCCCGGCGTTATTAACAAGGATATCAATTTTACCAAAGCCCTCTAAAACCTGGGCAAATATGTTGGGAATAACCTGGGTGGTTTTTCTTAAATCAGCCTGGACGGGAAGGAATTTTCTTCCTACAGCTTCTACTTCTTTTTGGGTAGCAGACATATCACCGGAAGCTACTCCGACAATATCGGCTCCCGCTTCAGCCAGGCCTACGGCCATACCCTGACCCAAACCGCGGCTGGCTCCGGTGACGATGGCCACTTTACCCTTTAAAGAAAACTGTTCAAGGATCATTTTTCACAACCTCCTAAAAATCCAGAATAACTTTACAAACTTTTGTGGGTTCCTTCTCAATGATCTCCATGGCTTTATCCAGTTCGGTATAAGAAAAACGGTGGCTGATTAAGAGCCGGGGCTGAATTTTTCCTTCTTTGAACCACTGTAACACTTCGGGGAACTTATGTTTATTCATGCGGGAGCCAATAATCTCCAGTTCCTTTTTGGTAATGTCTACGGGCTTGATACGCGATTCCTCACCGGAGAATCCAATTTCGATAATCCTGGTGCCATGGGGAGCTTCCTGGACAGCCTGTTCCAGGATTTTGGCGCTGCCCACGGCGTCAACGATCACATTGGGTCCTTGAGACCAGTAAGCAAAGGATTCCTGGATAGCCGATTTTCCCTGGGGATTAATAACGGCTAAGGCCCCCATTTCTTTAGCCAGTTCCAGGCGGTTGGGCAAGATATCGGCGACGATAACCTGGGCACCCCGGATGTTTTGGGCAATCTGTAGCACCGTCAGGCCGATGGGGCCGGCGCCGATAATGAGGACCCGGTCATAGGGGCTAATCCGGCCTCTGTCTACCATCTGGGCGCCAATACTGTAAGGTTCCACGAGGGCTGCTTCTTCCCAGGAAATCTGAGGGTCAAATTTATATACCCGCTCAGCCTTAACATTAATCTTTTCCGTAAACCCTCCGTCGGTTTGTACACCCAGGCACATGACCTGATGACAGATGTTATGACGTCCTTCCTGGCACAGGAAACACTTGCCGCAGCTGACCACCGGATCGATGGCCACCCGGTCCCCGATTTGCAGCTCTTTTACTTCAGAGCCAACGGCTGTAATAATACCTACCAGTTCATGGCCTGGAATCCGGGGATACTTGGCTGCGGCATGGACGCCATGATAGATATGGACATCTGTACCGCAGATACCTGCCGCCTTTAATTCAATTGTTACTTCATCGTCGAGAGGGGCAGGGGGCTCGGGAATATTCCGGTACTCAATGACATGAGGTTCTGTAATATAAACAGCTTTCATACAGGAGTTCCTCCTTATAAAATGGATTCATAATGTGAAACGTTATTTCGTTATATAAAAAATATACTCTGCCGGTATATAAAATCCTTTTCTACTGGAACAGTTTTCGCAAGAAGTTTACGATATGGAACGTTCAAGGAAGAGGGGAAAAATTATTGCTATTTAACTGGCAAAAAAAAAGAGACTCCCCAGCGGAATTCGTTCAATACTACGGGAAAGTCTCTGAGATTAAGGTTTTATCTGGATTTTAAATTCGCTACTTAGATATGAGCCCTAATGAATTAGAGATTTGTCCAGTGATATTTATTAGTTTTTCTGCCACTTCTTTTTCAATCAGTTCTAAGGTAAAACGGGAGTGGGGACCGGAAATACTGACAGCAGCAATAACCTTCCCTTTATGGTCATAAATGGGTGCCCCCACACAGCGGCACTCGTCTTCGCTTTCCCGGTTGTCCAGGGCATAGCCTCTTTTTCTGGTGAGTTCCATATCCTTAAGAAAGGCCTCGGGCGTTACCAGGGTAAATTCTGTTCTATTTTCCATGCCCTGATCGTTCAGAATATCCAGGATAGCCTCCTCGCTGTGTCCCATCAGGAGCGCCTTCCCCAGGGAAGTGCAGTGTACATGGTTTGTAGTGCCAATTTTAGCTACCAGACGAACGGGATGAGGACTTTCCACCATATCCACATAAAGCACTTTATTTTTCTCCAGTATTCCCAGGAAGACCGTTTCTTTAGTGATGTCATTTAATTTTTTCAGGAAAGGTCTGGCCATGTTTTTTAATTCAAATTTCTGATCCACCCGCTGGCTCATGAGTAGGAGTTTAAGGCCCAGCTGATAAGTACCGTCGGGATTACAGCGCACATAATCCCGGCTTTCTAAATTGCTAAGCAGGCGGTAAACGGTAGATTTGGCCAGGCCAGTGGCTTCTGTAAGGGTTTTTAGATTAACAGGCCGGGAGCTGTTGCCGATAACTTCCAGTATATCAAAGGCCCTTTGCAGTGATTGTACTTCTAAGTAATTATTGTGCATCCCCATCACCTTCGGAAATTTGGTGTATAATGTGGCTATATACTATATATACGCTAAAGCCAGATAAGAATCCTTCTTTTCGTTTCATTATCTGGACTAATAGTTCATAACATGAACTATCATGCAAGGAGATCAGATATGTCAAGGAAGCCTATTATTGTTATTGGTGGAGGTGCTGCCGGGTTACTGGCCGCGGGGCGGGCAGGTGAACTGGGGGCTAAGGTGATACTTCTGGAAAAAAACGACCGTTTGGGACGAAAAATCCTGATTTCAGGGGGTGGACGCTGCAATGTGACCCATACCGGGAGTACCCAGGATTTGATTAAGCATTATCCGGGAAATGGGCAATTCTTATACAGCGCTTTTAGTAAATTTTCTAATCAGGACCTTATGCTGCTTTTGGAAAGAATGGGTATCTCTCTCATGATAGAAAAAGAGGGAAAGGTTTTTCCTTCCTCCGGCAAGGCTTCCGATATTGTTAGGGGACTTATCAGATACCTGGAGCTGGGTGGAGTGGAAGTTCGCCTGGGAGAGAAAGTGACAGGTATTTTTACGGAAGGAGGGGAGGTTCGGGGAGTCAAAACGGAGAAAGAAAATATAGCCTCCTGTCAGGTTATTGTGGCTACAGGGGGAAAATCTTACCCTGCTACAGGTTCTACGGGAGATGGCTATCAATGGGCTTTAACCTGCGGCCATAGTATTGTTTCTGTTAGACCGGCCCTTGTTCCTTTAAATGTTAAAGAAGAATGGGTTCGGAATGTACAGGGCTTGGCCCTGAGGGAGATAGAGGCTGTTCTGATGAAGGATGAAAAAATTTTGGGTAGGGAAAGGGGTGAAATGCTTTTTACCCATTTTGGTGTCTCTGGCCCCGTTATTTTATCCTTGAGTCGATATGCAATAGGGGATGCTGTGGGACCGGGATTAACCCTTTCCCTAAATCTGAAACCCGCTTTAAACCGGGAAGAGTTGGCTGGAGAATTGCAGCATGAGCTCCAAAAGCATCATAAAAAACAGTTGAAAAATGCCCTGGATGATCTGTTACCCAGAAGACTCATTCCCATTCTTATAGCAATGAGCCAAATCTTGCCCGATAAATTTGCCAACCAGGTAACAAAAAAGGAGCGCCAGGCCCTCCTTGATACGATGAGAAATCTAAAATTGACTATTACGGGGCCACGTTCCCTGGAGGAAGCAATGGTTACAGCCGGGGGAGTATCATTGAAGGAGATAAATCCCAAAACCATGGAATCTAAGCTCGTGAAGGGTTTATATTTTGCGGGCGAGGTCCTGGATATTGACGGTTTTACCGGTGGATATAATTTACAGGCGGCTTTTTCCACGGGTTATACGGCAGGAGACCATGCCGGTAAGGAGTATTTAGGCGTCGGGTTTGAAAAGTGATTTTTCCACTAAGAAAATTTTTCCCTGGTCATCCATAACTTGCAGCAACTGTTTATCTTCAGCGGGCAGGTTTTCCAGGTGGTTTTCTAAATTTTTTAATACGGCCACTCTTTTTTGCGATGGATTTTTGTCAGCAATTTCCACCAACCCCGTATTAAGTACGAATTTCTGCCATTTTTCATGCCAGTAATATGTGTCCGAAATTTGTCTGGACTTTAGTAAAGAAAAATCCGTTTCGGGGGGTAAACTGACCTTATTGGGGGCCGACACATAATAATTCTGCTGTCCTGTTGTCTTAATGATCGCTGAGTTATCCCCGGGTTCATAAATAATGCGTAAGTCCTGGGTCAGTTTAAGCCATTTGACGGGATGGGCTTTGGGGTTTTGCCAGGTATTAAGCCAGTTGATTTCCCAATGAGAATTTTCACTCCAAAGAACTTGTAAAGTATTTTTTTGCCATTCCCAAATTTTAACAGCATTAACCTTCGTAAAAGCTCCGGTCATTTCACTGTGATCTTCCCTCGTGACCAGTATTTCTTTACCATTGGGGAGGCTTAATTTATCAAGCTTCCCCAGGGGAAGTAAGTTATCAAGGTATGCCACCAAAATATAATTATCCTTTTGTCTCTGAATAATAGACAGGATCCCTTTATCGGGAGCAAGAGAGAGGGATATAACAACTTCGGGGTCGGTGCCTGGAATGAGATCGAGAAAGAGATAGGATGCCTGCCACGCTTCGTTAAGAAGACCGGGGTTTATATATTTTACCAGCATTTTGGCTGTTGCTTCCAGGGCGTCTTTTGTCATATGGGGGTTTCCCGATTGTAAGAGTTCCATTTGAATGAGGGGAAAAACGGGAAGGGAGCCGGTGACTTTACCTGCGGGTTCGTCAGTGCTAATTTTTTGCACTTGCCACCATGTGAGAAACAGCAGACAGAAAATTAGCAGTTGGGTTACAATTTTTTTTTTCATTTTTCACCCCCCAGTCCACTTGACCTTAGTGTTAATCAATTTAAACCAAAATATATTCTAAAGTCTTATATATCAAGGG
>CAZWTM010000114.1:0-6343 GCA_964637385.1 uncultured Peptococcaceae bacterium | reverse complement strand
GTACAACACAACTATTGTTCTCAACTCTGTCGGTCTGGCTGCATCCACCTATTATGGAGTAATCTAACTAAACTGGACACGCGGAACGGTGCTTTTCTCCTCTTTTCTTAGAAATACTCATTATTTCATAAAAAGGAGATTCTTTGTATTTTCACTTTCGCTTTGCTGGGGTAATAAGCATAATATTCTGAATATAACCTGGGTCATATCCATATATTCCCATTCATAGGGCCGACAGGAGCCTATCCCAGCCTTTAATAGTTTTTCTTTGTGTAAGCTAGGCTGCTAGAGATTTTCTGTAATGCCTTTCAAACTCTACAGGAGACATATATCCCAAGGCACTGTGCAGTCGTTTTGCATTGTAGAATGTCTCATATAGTCTATGATCATTAGCTTAACCTCATCCCGTGTTCGGAAACGAGGGCCATGGATAAGTTCTTTTTTTAGTGTGTCGAAGAAGGACTCCATACAAGCGTTGTCATAACAATCACCTTTGGCGCTCATGCTTTGCCGTATGCCATTGGAAACAAGCTTATCCTGATAGGCATAGGCTGCATATTGGGATCCCCTGTCGGAGTGAAAGATAAGTCCTTTGTTAGGTTTTTCCTTAATAATTGCCTGTTCAATAGCATCAATGGTTAGCTGTTTTGTCATACGACTGTCTAGTGCCCAGCCGATAACCTTTTTGTGAAAGAGGTCTTCTACGGCTGCTAAATATAGCCAGCCTTCGTCTGTCGGAATATACGTAATGTCGCCGACCCATTTCTGGTTAGGCCTCTCAGCATTAAAATCTTTCTCTAAAAGGTTTGGGGCTACGGGGAATGGAGCACTTCTTCACACTATAACAGTGAAAAAATAAACCCAATGCATGTTAGGTTTACTTTTTGTGTGAAACTATTTATGGATAGTTGTTATAGTGGTCTCAAAGTACTGGTACAAACGGCAGACAAACTAGTGTACGAGGCTATAAGACGTAGGCAGGAATTGTGTGCGGTATATGTATGTGAATAGCTGTTTTGATTAACAACCCTGGGTCAACCCGGGGTTTACTTTTGCTAATGCTTTAAAAACATATCAAGTGTTTACTTTTGCTGGCTTTTCATCGCCCGAAGCACATCGAGGTTGTAGTATCGCTCAAAAGAAAACACAGCTCATAAAGCCTTGCCATGCAAGGCTTTATGGGTTTGGGGAGGGATTGTATATGTTTCTGTGCACAGGGGAGAAACACAGGAGGAGATACTTTATTGTTATTAAATGGATACTAAGGTAAAATATATTTACAAGTTTTTGGGAAAAGTTGAGGAGATTATGGAAAACCTTGAGGCGGCGCTTGAGCAGTTTTCCGGAATCTTTAAGGAATTAGTTAACGATTAAGCGATAAAGTATATTATAACAAGGAGGTTTATAATATGAACATTGAACGGCTGAAAGAAAGAAGGGAAGAATACCATAAAGCGGTCTGGCGGCTTAAAGAAGCTTTAGATGAGGATATGTCCAACCCTTTGCTTTACGATGGAGTGATCCAACGCTTTGAATTTACTTATGAACTAGCCTGGAAACTGATGAAGGCTTATCTTGAAGAATATGAGGGCATAGCGGTTGTCAACTCACCCCGGTCAGCCTTTAAAGAAGCATTTGCAGCAGGCTTGATTATTGACGGTGATGTCTGGATTGACATGATTAACGCCCGTAATCTTACTGTTCATACTTACAATGAGCAGATAGCAAAAGAGGTCTTTGACATGGTAAAGCAGAAATACTATCCTTCTTTTGCTGCCTTTGCCGACAGGATGGCGGAGGTGCTTAAATGAATTTCGGGTTGCCGGAACATATTCTGCAAGGGATTATCAGAGAACTTAGAAAGAGGGAAAATGTACTACGGGCAGTAATCTTCGGTTCCCGTGCCCGGGGAAATTATAAATACAATTCCGACATCGACCTTGCTGTTTACTGCGAGGGAAACCTGCCGTCCGACCTATGGCTGGATTTGGATGAGGCGGCGGGGATATATAAGATCGATGTCATAGATATGAACGGCTCTTTAGAGGAAAAGGTGCGCCAAAGGATCGCGGAAGAGGGCGTGGAAATATACCGAAGGGAAAAATAAAGGAACGTTAATGGCACCGTATATATGCCCCGTCACAGGGGATTTTTCTTTTGCAGGTATTTTATATCCATATGGCGAAATAAAATACTTATACAATTCGTTAAACAATGACCCAAGGGGTGACCTGCCTTGAATGAAAACAGAAAAGCAATTGAGTCGGCCCTGGAGTTTTTGAAGGAAATTGTTAACGATTTGGGAGAATATGATTATATTTTCCTGGTTACAGATTCCTTGGCCAGAATCCAGTACTGTATCAGTAATGTCAAGGATTTGCCATGGTATTTCAAACTTGATATATCCTGGACTGAGGAGAATATGGGATACACGGCCCTTTCACTGGCAATAAAAGAGAAAAAACTCAGTTATGTGGGCTGTAAAGACCATACAAACTCTGGCTTAAAGAAATATTTCAGCCTGGCTGCTCCCTTTCATGACGGACGAGGAAGGATGATAGGTTATCTGGCTTTTCTTGGGAACCCTCAGGCAGAAAAGCTAAATTTAGCCAAGGTGATGATCAAAGCTTGTGTTAAAAATATTGAAAGCAGGATGCAGGTGCAGGCTGCTCTCAAGGATCTGGAGCTGAAAAACCAGTATGAAAATGCCATCATTAAATCAATTCATGACGGTTTTCTGGTCCTTCATCGTGATGGTGTTATTACCCACGCCAATACCAAGGCTGCCTCCTTATTGGGAGTGGACATTGACAAGCTTATTGGCCGTCGCCTTTCTGATCTCGTTGAATCGGAATTGAAGGTGTTAAAAGTATTTGAGACAGGGAAAGCCATAATTGACGAAGAAACTTTTGTCAAATTACCACACAAAACCCTTCATATTATTAAAACTGCTGTCCCCATATATGATGAAACAGGCGAGGTAATTGCAGTAATTGACAACTTTAAGGAAATAAAAGAAGTCCGCAATCTGGTTAACCAGATGGTAGGGGCCAAGGCCAGTTTTACCTTTAAAGATATTATCTATCGGAGTGCAGAGATGGCTGAGACACTGAGAATGGCTGAAGTGGCTGCCAAAGGCCCTCTCTCTGTTTTAATCCAGGGAGAAAGTGGTACGGGCAAGGAATTGATTGCTCATGCTATCCATAATGCCAGTAGCAGAAGGAATGGACCTTTTGTGATTATAGACTGTGCCTCCATACCCCGCGAACTGGTGGAGAGTGAACTTTTTGGGTATATGGAGGGGGCCTTTACCGGGGCCAGAAGAGGAGGCAGGCCGGGGAAGTTTGAGCTGGCGAATGGAGGAACTGTTTTCCTTGATGAGATCGGGGAACTACCTCTAGAGATTCAGGCTAAGTTCCTGAGGGTGCTACAAAACCATAGTATCGTCAGAGTTGGGAGCTCAGAGAACATTCCGGTTAATATCAGAGTTATTGCAGCTACTAACCGGAATCTTTATGAAGAGGTAAAACAAGGGAACTTCAGGGAAGACCTGTTTTATCGTCTGAATGTCTTGACTGTGAACATCCCACCATTAAGAGCAAGAAAAGAAGATATTCCTGTTCTGGCCGAATATTTTCTTAAAAAATACGAGACAAAATTGGAAAAACATAATATCTATTTTACTAAAGAAGCCTTGGAACTATTAATGAATTATCACTGGCCTGGTAACGTCAGGGAACTGGAGAATGCCATTGTCCGGGCTGTCAATTTAAGTGATGGTCCAATTCTACCTAAACATTTTCCCGCTATCTTTCAGACTTCAGTACTGGAGAAACCACGGGAGTCTTCTTCTTTCTTGTCCTATGAGGAATTGGAAAAAAGAAACATTATTGAGGCTTTACAAGCTTTTAAAGGCAACAGGCTTCAAGCAGCCAAAGCCTTGGGAATAGCCAGAAGTACACTATATAAAAAAATGGAGCAGTTTAAACTGAATTAACTTCTTGTTAAGTAATAGGGAGGAACAGTGTCTGAGATTTAGTCAATGTACTAATATCGGACACTGTTTTATTTATTGTGTCTGAAAATCAGACAGTGGATTGAGACGCTGGGGGACAGTTTTGCTTTAAAAGCCTGGGATATCAAGGACCTAACCTGTTGGCATTAAAATTGCATTAAATATGATTGCATTAATATGTAGGTACGATAGGAAGGAGGCAGACAAATGGATAAGTTGATTATTACAGTCGCGACAACGGGGGCATGGCCCAGTAAAAAAGACACTCCCTATGTGCCTCTTCAGCCCAGGGAAATTGCAGATGAGGTTTATCGCTGCTGGGAGGCCGGGGCAGCCATCGCTCACATTCATGTGCGGGATGATGAGGGGCTCGCTTCCATGTCTTTCGAGAAATTCAAAGAGACAGTGGGATTAATTAGGGAACGCTGTGACATTATTTTAAACCTTACTACTTCAGGGGGGTTAGGAGTCAGTGATGAGGACAGGATGCGGCCTTTTATGGAGTTAAAACCGGAAATGGCTTCCTTTGATGCCGGTTCAATGAACTGGGCCCATTCGGCTGTTTTCCTTAATTCGCCTTCATTCCTGGAGAAGCTGGGAAAAACAATGCAGGAATATGGTGTTAAACCGGAGTTGGAGATTTTTGATGCGGGTATGGTATACAATACCCTGCATTACCTGGAAAAAGGTGTTCTGAAGGAGCCCTTGCATTACCAGTTTGTTCTGGGGGCTCCAGGTGGAATGGCAGCAACTGTGGAAAATTTGGTTTTTCTGAAAAGCTTAATCCCCTCAAATGCTACCTGGTCTGCCTTCGGCATTGGGAAAATGCACCTGCCTATTCTCCTGACTTCCCTGGCTTTGGGAGCAACAGGGGTGAGGGTAGGGATGGAAGATAATATCTTCTATTCTAAGGGTGTTTTGGCAAAATCCAATGTTGAATTTGTTAAGAGAGTAAAAAGGTTGGCTTCAGAAATTGGCAGGGAAATTGCTACACCCGATGAAGCCAGGAATATACTAGGGTTAAGAACTGGCGGCCAGAAAACATAAAAACCAAAAATACCAGGGAAGGGGCCATTTGCTATGAGTAAAGATGTATTCATTGTGAGTGCTGTACGCACCCCCATAGGAAAATTTAACGGGGGTTTAAGCCACCTAGCCTCTTTTGATTTGGGAGCACTGGTCCTGGAAGAAGCAGTGAAAAGGGCCGGAATAGAAAAGAACATGGTTGATGAAGTTATTATGGGTAACATCCTTTCCACGGAACCAAGAGGTAACCCTGCCAGAGAAGCTTTGTTAAAAGCACGATTCCCTATTCAGGTCAAAGGCTATACGGTAAACAAGAACTGCGGTTCTGCCCTCAAGGCCATTAATCTTGCCTCCATAATGCTTAAGATGGGGGAGGGGAAAATTCTGATTGCCGGCGGCATGGAAAATATGAGCCGGGTACCCTTTGGCCTCTTCGGGGCCAGGACGGGTTTAGGTCTGGGTCATGTCCAGTTAAGGGATCTTTTGAGCGATGGCCTGGAGGGAATGGGACTTACGGCGGAGAGGCTGGCTGAGAAATATAGTATCAAAAGAGAAGAACAAGACGAGTTTGCCTTAAGAAGTCAACACCTGGCGGCAAGGGCTATCCGGGAGGACAGGTTCAGGGAACAGGTCGTCCAGGTGTATTGCCATTGTAAAAAAGGGTTGAAATTAGTAACCGAAGATGAAGGAGTAAAACCTGATACTACTTTTGAAGGTCTTTCCAGACTAAAACCAGTCTTTAAAGAAGGGGGAACTGTAACCGCAGGCAACTCTTCAACTATTAACGATGGAGCGGCGGCAGTCTTGCTCATGACAGAAGACAAGGTAAAAGAACTGGGAATAACCCCTCTGGCCAGAATAGTGTCTTGGGCAGAGGCAGGTGTAGAACCTGAAATCATGGGGATCGGCCCGGTACCGGCTACCCGACTGGCATTGCAGAAAGCAGGACTGACATTGGGGGATATCGACATAGTGGAACTAAACGAGGCTTTTGCAGCCCAGGCTCTGGCAGTTATCAGGGAACTGGAATTAGATCCCGATAAAGTCAACGTTAACGGAGGTGCTATTGCCCTTGGACATCCTGTAGGGGCAACAGGCTGTATATTGATCGTAAAGCTGATATATGAACTCCACAGGCAAGGTTTAAAGAAAGGACTTGCTGCCCTCTGCATCGGCGGCGGCCAGGGAATTGCAACCATAATTGAAGCATTGTAGTAAACAGATAAATTAATATCGTAAAATTTGTTCCTACTGCTGAGGCCTTCAATTTTTGACAAACAGAGTTGTGTCCGGTTTTTAATT
>CAZWTM010000113.1:0-6383 GCA_964637385.1 uncultured Peptococcaceae bacterium | reverse complement strand
AGTGGTTACAGGAATTCGGCAATGACAATTTCCACTCTCTCCTCCACATGATAAAAAGGGAGTGTCTCAGAAGTACTTCTGGGACACTCCCTCTTTGAGTTTTTTTGCATCCAACCATAGGTCAACCATGAAAGGGTTCCTATCCTATGGGGGCACTCAAATCCGCCTGGATAACCGCAAATCAACAAATCCTCCCGATGTCTCCATTTTTTTTGTAATCGATAGTAATTTATCAAGACTGACTTTTTTTAGTGTACCATTTTGTTCTATTATTCCTAAAGAAAAGTTATTACTTGTGAATCGTTGTAGGACACTTTTCGGATTAAACCCTGCAGCAATCCAAAGAATTGGGGCATATTCCATCAGAATATCCAGTGTTCCGCTCCTCTCTGCAATTTCTAGTAAGCCATCTACTAAGTGAGGTTCAGCGCCCTGAATATCAATTTTTATTACATGAGCTTTTACGTTGGGAAAATATTTGGCAAAATTAACGGCTGGCACTTTTACCTTTTTTATTTCTCCGTTATCAGTATAACTGGAGGGAATTTCATAAATAGTAGCGCCGCCACTAAAGTCTCCTGGTATGTACAAGGTAACTTCCTCTTCTTTATCTGAAAAAGCAATTTTATGTAATTTAATCTGATTATATCCATTAATTAAAAAACTACTTGTTAGGTTCTTGTTCCCAGCATCCATTATGAATGATTACGGGTGCCAAACTCGAGTCTCTGGTATCCAAAAATATTTTAGGCCCGTATATGAGGTTTGTTAAAACGGTATGATCATCTAGATAAGTAATTTCTCTCTTCAAGTTTTTGTCAACTCCTCATTATCTTGTCTCTCTGTTCTGTAAGTTGTGATAGACTTCAATCGTTCTTTGGGCTACATTTAACCACTGAAATTTTTTTACGTGTTCTAAACCTTTTTGCCTGTACGAATTGCGTATATTTGGCTGTTTTAATAAAATAAGGAGCCCCTGAACAATCTCTTCTAGGTTTCCTGGGTTTACTTTATAAGCGGCGTTACCGGAAATTTCATTAAGTGATGAAGTGTTTGATGTAAGCACGGGGACTCCGCAGGCCATAGCTTCTAAAACCGGAAGCCCAAGTCCTTCATAAAAGGAAGGATATATAAAAAGTTCAGCACAATTATATAATTTTACCAGGTCCTCATCGGATACATAGCCCGTGAATATTAAATCCTCTTTAGCCAATTCTGCTTTAGCAGCTACGTGATACAATCTTTCCTTACTGATATCTCCCACTAAAACTAACTGGTATTTGGACTCTAAGAACCTGTTAACTTTGGCAAAAGCTTGAATTATTCCTTGTAAATTTTTACGGTAGTCATCCCCTCCTGTATATATAACATAAGGCTTTGTTATACCATACTGGGATGGTGGCTTTATAGTAGGATAAACCTTAAATTTTGCATCTACACCACCTAAAATAACCTTTATTTTATTGGGGTCCATTTTTGCATAGGTAATGGCATCTATTTTTGTTGTCTCCGATATTGCCAGAATTGCATCACAAACTCTTATAAAATCCAATACTTTGGCATATTTTTTAATATCAGATTCTATCTGTAAATAAGCGCCGGAAAAGATCAAAGGGATTATGTCATAGAGGGTAACGACAATTTTCGTGTTTCCAAACCATTCTTTTTTCATCATCCGGTGAGTATTAGCTTCAAAAGGACTTGTAAAGTGAAAAATGTCAATAGCATTTTTAGCAATAAAACTCTTTATCTGTTTTTCCAAGTGGTTATCCTTAAATTCAGGATAGAAATAAAAATAGAAATTATTCTTGTCATAATTTTTAATGTATTGGATCATAATAGATGAATAGCGGCCAATTCCTCTTTGGTTTGACATTGACTTAGTAAAACACATGTCGAAAGCTATGTTCATGATATCACCTATTTAGAAGATTTTGTAATAATAAGTCCAATTGAAGTAGTTATATAGCCACCTAGATATAGTCTTAAATGATAATCAGTATCTGTTTGCTTAGCTACAATAGATTCGATTTCACCTTTTCCAACAGTATAGTCAATGTTTATTGAATGTCCCAACGCTCGCAAATTATCAACTATCCATTCAATGTCCTGTTTTCTAAAAAGTACCGTTGGACCTGTTTCGATAGTATTTTTGTTGGAAGAAAGATTATATTCCGTGGTATGTATGGCAATACCACCCGGTTTTAGGCAGTTCATCTGATTGATGATAAATTTTTTTCCTAAATCTATAGAACCACAATGTTCAAAGGCACAAGATGACCAGGTGAAATCATAAACGTTGAAAGTTTCATTGTCAATTTTGTTCATATCCATATATTTAAAAGTTACTAAACTATTAAATAAGTAAGGATCACAGATGCCACGCTTATTCAAATCCAAAATACTATTACAATGTTGATTCGATAACGTCCATCCCTGGGCTTGTGCTTTTTCCAACTCCAAATCGGTTGATGTTATCCGGCAGCCATGAGAGGCAAAAGCCGCAGTTAGAGGCTCTTTACCTACAGCGAAGCCCAATCCCTTTTTACCAGGTTGCAGGTAACCCCGTTCGAGTAGACTTTCATAGATAAAGCAATATTCCCAAAGTTTTCGATGGTATTTAAACGGTTCCTGGAGTTTTACGCAGCAATTTTTAAACCATTCTGTTTTAAAATCCTGCTCATTACAGAGTTTAGATACCAGCATATTATCACATCACCAAAATTCTGCAGAATTTGATTTAGTACTGAGTCTAAACATGATTCACAATGTATACTATGCGCAGCCTCTGTTAATTGCCATGGAAAAACACCTCCCAGAGAAATCTGTGAGGTGCAAATCATTAACAAAATATACGCTAAAGCTTATTGGCCCGTAGAAGATTTAGAGCCCCCAAGACGGATTAAAATTTACCCAGGAACTGGGCAATAAGAATTCCAATCCCCAGTATCCAGACGTAAATGGAGAATATCTTTAAGGACCCCCGCTGGATGATGGCCAGCATCCATCTTACCGCTATATAACCGGCAATGGCCGCTGCTAAGGTACCCACGGCCAGGGCTCCCATGCCGATAGACTCCACCTGTCCTTTAAAAAGCTTCACACTTTGCAACACCACTGCCCCCAGAATGGCCGGTAGGGATAAAAGAAAAGAGAAACGAGCGGCCGCTTTTTTATTAATACCCTGGAATAAAGCCCCGGAAATGGTGAGACCCGAGCGGGAAATGGCCGGTAAGATGGCAGCCCCCTGCAAGGTCCCCATCACAAGGGCATCTTTATAGCTTATCTCATCGATGTCCTTGTAACCTCTTTTTTTCAGATTATCTGCTATCCATAAAATAGTACCCGTCACCAGGAACTCCCAGCCCACAGTGACGCCGGTCTTGGAAATTTCCTCAAAAAAATCCTCAAAAGCCAAACCAATAATAGCGGTAGGAATGGTCCCGGCTATAACCAGGAGCGTCAAACGGCTAAAAGGACGTTTTAGCATATAGAGGATATCCTCCCAGAAGACAACGGCGACAGCTATAAATGTCCCCAGGTGCAGCATGGTATCAAGGAAAAGACCCGCCTCAGACAAGTTTAGAAGTTTCCTGCCTAATAAAAGGTGACCTGTACTGCTAATGGGGAGAAATTCCGTAAAACCTTGAATTATTCCCAGTATTAACGCTTTTAAAATTTCTTCCATGTTCCCCTCCATACGTTAAACTTAAAACATGAACATTGTAACAGAAAAGATGACGTGGTTCCAGTAAAGATTATTCCCTTTTATATAGCTTATGCGTGAGATAATACAGTCTACCGGGCAATAAAACTGCTAAAATATTGTTTTCCAGTAGATTTTACCCCGTAAACTGTTAAAATGAAAGTAAAAACCTTAAGTTTAGGAGGCCTGTCCTTTGTCACTGAAAACCATACTTTACAGCGCTTTAGGCCTTTTACTGCTTTATGGGCTTTTCACCCTGGGGCTGCCCTTTTTACTGGCTCTCCTGCTGGCGCTGCTCCTGGAGCCCTTGATCCAACATCTTAGCCGGAAGACAAGAGTTAAACGTTTCTATTCCTCTCTCTTTGTTTGTACTGTCTTCGTTATCGGCGTAATAGGCGTAGGCTACATCATCATTGCCAAAGTTTCTAGGGAAATCGTAGGGCTTGCCAAAACCATGCTCGTCTTTATTAAGGAATCCTCCCACGGTCTGGATAGACTTAACGATAGAACCCAGCACTTATTTGCCTCCCTCCCCCCCGAATACCAGACAAGCTTTCACCAAATTTTTCGCGGTCTCCTGGAAGCTTTGCAAGGAATGATTGGGCAAGTTGCCGAAATCTTCTTCAACATTGCCAAAAAACTACCTAACGTATTCTTGGAAGTTCTAATAGTGTTTATTGCCTTATATCTCATTAGTCTTAATTTTCCACGGCTCAAGCACAGATTTATGCAGTTTTTTGACCCGGAAGTCCATGAACGCGTGGAAATTGTCCTTAAAAACCTGCACCATGCTGTCATGGGTTTTATCAGGGCTCAGGTGATTATCAGTATTCTTATTTACTTTGTTGTATTCCTTGGTTTTCTTGTCCTGGGAATCAGTTATCCCTCAGCAACAGCCCTGCTCGTGACGATTGTAGATATCCTGCCGGTATTGGGAACAGGATCTGTGATTATCCCTATGTCAATCTACGATTATTTAACAGGTAATTATTTTCAGGCTGTCGGCCTCTTAATCCACTATGCCGTTATTATTACCTTCCGCCGCATCGTAGAACCCAAAATCATGGCCAATGCTATGGGCATAGGAGCCCTTTCCGCCTTAATCAGCATGTATATCGGCTTTAAGCTCACAGGCTTCATTGGCCTCATCCTGGGGCCTTCCGTGGTGATTTTCTTCCAAGCCCTGGTACAGGTGGGGATAATTAAGATTAAGATAAAATTTTAATTTATGCTAAATATTTAACCGGGCCCTTTAAACAGGGCCCGGTCCTTTTTCCCTCTTACTATTTCACAACTTTATAAACGGCATTACAGTCTTCCTTGCCGCAGCCCATCTCCGATGCTGCTTTGTAATATTCCCTGGCCATTTTGATTAACTTAGCATCAAAACCCCAGTCCCGGGCCATTTCAACACCCAGGGTCACATCTTTAAGAGCCAGGTCTACTCCGAACCTGTTGGCAAAATCATTGTTGATAATCCAGGGCCCCCGTACTTTAAATGTGTCAATGGATAGGCCCCTACTCACATAGGCACTAACTTTATTTCTCCCCGTGCCGCCATCTTATCGCCCAGGATAGCCACAGCACCTGTTACTCCTGAAATATTGAGGGCAAAGTTTACGGCGCTTTCCAGGTCAGCGGCGTTTTGCACCATGTTACAGGCGGCAGTAGCCACGGCATCAGCAAGGACAGCCGAAGGAGCCAGGATGACCATGGCGTCAGCTTTACCAAAACTTAAACTGTGCCCCACCGTACCGGAAGAGGTACAGATTCCCAGAGGTGTACGACCAGCCTTAATTTCCAGGGCAATACGGTGGGTAAAAGGAGACTTGCCGGCAAAAATCCCTACATGCCTGGTTTTACTGGTTTTTAACCAGATATCACCACCATTCTCTATAATAACCTCTCTGGAGAAGGCAGAGAGCTTTTTCCCCACGGTTTCGGCAAAATATCCGGCCACCGCCGCCATAGGCCCTACCCCTGCCAGTTGAGCGGCTCTACTCATTTCAAGTACTGAAAAGGAAGCATCAGGAAGAGGTTCATAAGGCTCCAGAGTGGTGAGAAAAACAGGGTCACGGTTAATATATTCTTTTAAAAGATCACGTTCTTCCCGGACTAAGGCTGCCGCTAATTCTACCAACTTCTGGTCGTACCTTTCTTTCCTTACGGCAATATCCAGGTCAGTCTCCCCAACCATAACCTGAAAATGGCAAAGGTCTTTCTGCTGGTGCAGTTTCCGGTAGGTACGAGCTTCGTATACCACTTAAATTCTAACCTCCATGGCCTGTACGGGGCAAACTTTCAGGCACATTAAACAGACGATACAGTTGTCGCCGTCGAATTTTACCTCCATAGAAGGCCGTTCCATATACAAAGCCTGGGTAGGGCAATGGACCGTACAGGCCCCGCAGCTGGTGCATCGCTCTTCATTACGTACAACCTCCTGGGTTAAGGGCTGCACGGTGATTCCCTGTTTGCGCAGGAAAGAGATACCATCCTCATATTTTTCTCCCGATAACTCCAGAACCATAGTTCCTTCCTTATGAGGGTTGATGGAGGCTTTCACAATATTAATGATTAAATCGTAATCCTTCACCAGGTGATAGATAATCGGCTTATCGGCAGTCTCCGCACTAAAGCGCAGGACAATTTTCTCAGGGGCCATAGCATTCACTCC
>CAZWTM010000112.1:0-6479 GCA_964637385.1 uncultured Peptococcaceae bacterium | reverse complement strand
TTAAATACTAACATATAAGTGCATTTTCTCCAAAAGTTCTAGGGGGCTAAATAGCTCCCTCCAGTACTATCTTAAACTGGCCAAAGAGATAGAAAAAACGGGTGTGCATATCCTGGGTATCAAAGATATGGCCGGACTTTTAAAACCATATGCGGCTAAAGCCTTAATTAAAGCCTTGAAGGAAGAAATATCCTTACCCATTCATCTTCATACCCACGATACCAGCGGTAACCAGATAGCAACCCTGTTGATGGCTGCCGAGTCGGGAGTAGACATTGTGGATGCGGCCCTTAACTCCATGTCCGGCCTCACCAGTCAGCCCCCGTTAAATTCCCTGGTAGCGGCCTTAGCCCAAACCTCCAGGGATACCGGCCTGGATCCCGACAAGCTACAGCGCTTATCGGATTACTGGCAGCAGGTCAGGTCTTACTATGCCCAGTTCGAAACAGGACTCAAATCAGCCACCACCGAAATCTACAAATATGAAATCCCGGGAGGACAATATTCAAATCTCAAGTCACAGGTAGAAAGCCTGGGCTTGGGTCATCTCTTCGATCAGGTAAAAGAAAAGTACAGGGAAGCCAATGAGATATTGGGTGATATTGTCAAAGTAACTCCTTCTTCCAAAGTAGTTGGTGATCTGGCCATTTTCATGGTCCAAAATAACCTGACCAGGGATAATATTGTTGAAAAGGGCCGGGATCTCACCTTCCCCGATTCTGTGGTTTCCTACTTCAAAGGACATATGGGCCAGCCCATGGGAGGATTTCCGCCAGAACTGCAAAGGGTCGTGCTTAAAGGGGAAACACCCATCAGCTGCCGCCCCGGAGAACTCCTGGAACCCGTTAACTTCAGGGAGATTGAAGAACACCTGAAAAGTCGCTTTGATTTGGATGCCGAAAGAACCGATGTTTTAAGTTACTGTCTCTATCCCCGCGTATTTGAGGATTATCTCAACCACCTGCAAACATACGGCGATCTAAGCAGGATGGACAGCCACGTCTTTTTCCAGGGGCTTGATCCGGGCGAGACCACTGAACTTGCCATTGAAGATGGCAAAACCCTGCTCATAAAATATATTGGCCTGGGCGAATTAAACGAGGATGGTACGCGAAATGTAATCTTCGAACTCAACGGAGTCCGCCGGGAAGTGGCCATTCCGGAAAAAGGTGCCCAGGAGAAAACAACAGCCATCAAACTGGCTGATCCTGCCGATCCGGGACAGGTGGGAGCCAGTATCCCCGGCACTGTTTTTAAAATTCTGGTGGAGAAAGGCCAGAAAGTTGAGGAGAATGAAGCCCTTATCATTATTGAGGCCATGAAAATGGAAACAAAGATAGTGGCCAGAAAAAAAGGTATGGTTGAAGAAATCCTGGTGAAACAAGGTCAGGCCGTCAAAGCCGGGGAACTTCTCATGACAATTAGATAAATAAAAAAAAGGAGGTAACCGTCCCCTGGCAACAGGATGAGGGTACCTCCTTTTTTTGTAAAAATTTGCCCAGCAAAAGCTGGGCCAAAGGGGTGTAAAACTATGGTCATTTACTTGCGCAATTGTCTCATGACATGGGCCATATTTTTGGCAAAATGCTGGAGAATTTGGATGCCTTCCTTATCATCTTCGGCGTTCCTGGCTCCTCCGGCACCTGCCACACAAACGTTCCAGTAAATAGAGCCGGGAATAATCATGTCATTGATAAAATACCATAGCAAGAGCTGGGCAAAGGCAAAGTTATGTCCTGCCCGTCTGGCTACGGTAATCGGCGCTCCTACCTTACCCGAAAAGAAGGTATTTCTCCCACGGGAACAAAACCCGGCCCGATCCAGTAAGGCCATGAGCTGGGGAGTAGCTGAACTGTAGTAAACGGGGGAGGCCACCAAGATGCCGTCGGTTTCCTCCATTTTACTGTAAATTTCCGCAAAGTCGTCCCCTTTTTGTGTGCATTCCTTGGCCTCAAAACAGCCGTAACAACCGCGGCAGGGCAGGATAGTTTTACCACGCAAACTGATAAGTTCTGTCTCTATTCCTTCCTGCTCCAAGAATTTAAGGGTTTCTTTCAAATACCATTCTGAATTGCTGTCTTTGCGAAAACTGCTGCTGATGCCTATTGTTTTCATGGGTCCACCTCCAGATATTGGATTGGAATTGTTGCAATATTTACATTTATACATTTATACACCGGTTAGTGAATTTCCTGTTTTATCCCCAGCGAATTACCGTAGAAGTAAAGGCATAGCCTGTGCCTGCACCTAAAAAAACCACATGGTCGCCGTCTTTGATCTTCCCCTGTTCTAATCCCAGTTTCAGGGAAAGCCACTGGTCAGTATGTCCTACATGCCCATATTCATCAAGATATACAGATTGTTCGGGTCTAAGCCCTAAATCCTGCAGGATAGCATAGTGGGCACTTGGCTTAATATGAAGTATAGCAAGATAATCAATATCTGCCCTGCTCAGGCCGCTTTTAGCCAGGGCTATATCAACAGGTTTTACAAAAGGCAAGGTCCCACGGTCTGCCAGATCTTTTTTCATGCGCTCAGGCTCAGGCACAATTATTTTGTTCCACATCCCCGACTCCACTACATCTACAGTAATAGGGTTTTTCGTACCGCCATAGGGAGCGATGACATCATCGGCGAATACCGGTTCAGTATGAATACCCGTGCCCAGGATCAAATTTTTTTCATATCCCCGCTTAAGAAGGGCAGCATGGCCACTGGGTCCCATATCAAACATAAAACTGGAATTGGGATCGTTATAATTGATCAAATATGCATTGGTATTGCCACCGGCAATTAAGACGGTTTTTATTTCCTCATTGGTTATCATCAGTTCTTTGGCCAGTTTTAAAGCCACAGGAGTAGCAGCACAACGGTAAGAAATATCAAAAGCCCAGCATTTTTCCGCTTTTAGCTCTTTCTGAATCTTAATGGAACCCGTCCAGCAAATGTATTCTTTGTATTCCTCACCGGGGTAAATAATTAAATCAATCTCTTTGGGATCTGTTCCCGTCTTTTCCAACAACTTCCTGGCAGATTTGATGGCCATGGTAACACAATGATCCTCAGGACCGCCTACGGGTTTCCGTTTTACCCCGAATTTTTCTACCAGTATTTTAGCCGGAATATTGGTAAGAGTGGACAATTCCTCAGCCTCCACAAAATTCTCCGGAATATATACTTCATAATCCACAAGACCAACCTGAATATCCTTCATCAATCTCACCTCACCAAATCATTAACTCCTGACTTTCCTTTTGCAGCCACGATCTGAAATCAGGGTGACTGACAGCAATCAGCCTCTTCACCCTCTCCCGCACACTGGTACCCCTTAAAGAAGCGATACCATATTCAGTAACCACATAATCTACATCGTTTCGGGACAGGGAAACTACAGCCCCTGGCGTCAGGCGTGGTACAATCTTGCTAATGATCTTTTTTTCTCCCGTCACAGGATCTTTAATTTCCGCTGTAGAATGAAGGGCTATGATTGATTTACCACCCGGGGATTTTTGGGCCCCTGTTGCCGTATCACTTTGCCCACCCGTACCGGTAAATTGCCTGTGGCCTATGGATTCAGAACAGCACTGGCCAGTGAGGTCAACTTCCAGGGTAGTATTGATGGATACCATCTTATGATTCTGGCTTATAACATAGGGGTCATTGGTCCAACAACCATTCATGAGAACAACCCCCGGGTTGTCATGAACAAAGTCATAGAGACGCTGGGTACCGAGGACAAAGGTTGCCACCATTTTTCCGGGCAATAGTCCCTTCTTCCTCCCTGTTACGGCTCCCGCCTCATATAAGTCCACCATACCATCCACAAACATTTCGGTATGGATACCCAAATCGCGTTTTTCCCTTAGTTCTTTAGCTACGGCATTGGGTATACCGCCAATACCTAACTGAATAGTAGAACCATCTTCCACCAGTTCGGCGATATATTTTCCAATAATTTCGTCCTTTTCCTCACTGGGGGCACTGGGGAGAAGGGGTAAATCTTCTGTATGTTCCACTACATAATCCACATCACTAACATGAATAATGGTATCGCCAAAGGTGCGGGGCAGTTTTTCATTGACCTGGAGAATAACCAAATCGGCATTCTCCATTACCTCCCGTTCATAAGTAACACCCAGGGACAGGGACATAAACCCATATTTGTCAGGTGGTGTGGCAATCCCTAAGAATACATTGCATTTCCTGTGAAAAAGCCTTTTCCTGGCTGCCAAATGGAGATGACAGGGAATATGGGAAACATTGCTCTGGGGATGGGCTTTGCGTAAACCAGGGCTATAATACCAGCCTTCAGTGAAAAAACTTTCTTTATATTGTGGGTTCATAAAAAACTCGTAATTTTCCAGGGGAAGACAATTAACCACTGTCACATTTTTTACCCTATCGGCAATGGTATGAAGATGGCGTAAGATATAGCGGGGTTCGGACCCCGAGAGTCCGCAAATGATCTGATCATTATCCTTAATCTTACTTAAGCCTTCCTCTAAACTAATCACTTTTGCTCTGTACTGTTCTTGCCAGATAGTCATATCTTTTTCCTCCTTCCCTTTGAAAGCATATTTCTTAGGAAACTTAGTGCCCTCGCTCAGCAAGGGCACTAAGCCTAATATTTTAATCAGCTACGGAAACAGAACCCTGTATACTCTGTTTCTTAGGTTGTGGCAAGGCACTACGATGCTGATAAGGGGTAACCAGGGAGACAATAATCATAACAGCGATGGAAACAAGGAAGGCAATGGCGCCGGTATCCAGCTTGGGGACATATACCTTGAAAAGTTTCAGGAAGTATAGGAGTAAAGCTAAACCTCCCCCACCAATCATACTGAAAAGAGCGCCATATTTGTTGGCCCTTCTCCAGCGCAGGCCGGCCACCAGGGCAGGACCAAGACCGGCGGCAAAGAAGCCAAAGGCAGCATTACCCAGCCAGGCAACCAGGTCGGGGGGCTTAATGGCGATTAATACAGTGATGACGCAAAGAGCAATCGTCGCCACCCGGGACCAGTGCAGACCCTGTTTTTCCGTAAGCTGGGTGCCGAAACCCTGCTCGATAATATCACGGGTAACTGTGGAGGCAGCCACCACGATAAAGGTAGATACGGTGGACATAATGGCCGCCACCGCTGCAGCCAGGACCATCCCTGCCATGCCCGGGTTCATAAATCTGACAAGAAATTCGGATACGGCCATGTCGGGGTTGGTCAGCTTGGGAGCAATACCCTGCACTACTGCTGCCCTGTAAATCATGCCGGAAAACAGGAAGAAGGTTATGAACACATAGCAGACAGCAGCGATAAATGGCGCCCAGCGAAGCATATCGACCTTCTTAATAGTATAAAAGCGGGTAGTGAACTGGGGCTGTCCCACCGTACCTACGGCATAGAGCAGGAAGAAGGAGAGGAATGTCCAGCCGGTAAAGCCCACTCCTTTGGTGGAGAAGGGCAAGAGGATTTCAGGGCTTACTTTGGCCAGGGTCAGGTTCATCTGGGTAAAACCGCCCACGTGCTGGAAGCCGAAGAGGATTACTAAAATACCACCAAAGCACATAACCAGCATCTGGAAGGCATCGTTATAGATATTGCCGGTCTGACCACCCATTGTGCAGTACGCGGCGACTACTACAACACCCACAATTAGACCAGTCATATAAGTAGATTTAAGCAAGGTCTGGAAAAGGAGCCCCATGGCAGCCCACTGGGAAACCATGTAACAAAAGATACCGATAAGAATAATGAGGGAACAAAACCACCTTACCCTTTTATCTTCATAAAGGGTATAGAAAAGATCGGGAATGGTCAGTGCACCGTGCTTTTCGCTCAGATACCGCATGGGCTTGGCCAGCAAACCGTATACGATTACATAAGCTAAAATGGCGTTAAGAGCCGGGATGGCAAAGAAGGGCTGATAACCCAGGTTGTAGCACAGTCCCGGCAAACCAACGAAGAAGAAACCACTGGCAATAGTAGCACAGGATGAGAATGCTACCAGGAAGGGCCCCATAGATCGACCGGCTACGATAAAATCCGTCATGCCTGTAGTCTTCCTGGAGGCATAATAACCCAAACCAATAACGATAATAAAATAGACTACAAAAATACTAAGAATTACAGGATCCACCATTCATCCTCCTTTCCTTCTTTGTACAGGAGCCCCCAGAGAAATGTCAGGAACAACCACAGGGGCCAGATGATAAACAAGCTGACAAATGAGATAGTTGGTAACCCGAACAAAGAAACTCCTCCTTTCTTAAACGGAATAGAAAAGATGCCAGAATTTCTCAACCCCTTTTCAAGATAAAGATAAGCGAAACAGGTTACAGTGGGGTTACAAAGGAGTAACAATTGAAAAGGAGGAATTAAGTCCAAAGAAATAAGGACATGTATCACACATGTCCCTAAAATTAATTTCTAAATAAATATAATTATCTCTAAAAACCATCAACTGCTTATTTCATTCCCTAATTT
>CAZWTM010000111.1:0-6484 GCA_964637385.1 uncultured Peptococcaceae bacterium | reverse complement strand
TTATTTAACGGCTTTCAACCTGACAATATCATTCCAGTTCTTGACAGTGATGGCTTCAATGGCCATCAAATCATTGCGCAGATCCTTTATTTCACCCTGGACACCAGCCACAGCATGGGTGAGGTTATCGATGCTTGCCTTATGGACTTCACTTGCGTGTTCCAATGCTCTAAGTATTTGTGTATGCTCATCAAGCCTGCCCTCAATACTTTCGAATCTTTTGTCAATACTTTCGAATCTTTTGTCAATACCTTCAAATCTTTTGTCAATACCTTCGAATCTTTTGTCAATACCTTCGAATTTTTTGTCAATACCTTCGAATCTTTTGTCAATACCTTCGAATTTTTTGTCAATACCTTCGAATCTCTTTTCCGTCTCTTCTTTGAAAGCGGAAAGGTCCTGGTGAATCTTTTCAAGCAAATTAAATATCTTTTCTTCCATGCCTACGTTTTCCTCCTTCCTGACATCGTTCCCTACTTTTGATTTTATATTGCCTGTTGTTTCTCTACAAGAAGAAAAGGGAGATGACTCCTCTTTTTTTACTGGAATATTTCCTTAACCTTAAATCAGAAAGAGGCGGCCATTACTGGATTCTACGAGGGATCAAACAGTGTCGGGGCAATAAAGAAAAAGTACTTGAAGTAATGGGCCTAAAGAAACTTCTGGAGGAATAGCGAAATAACAATTGTTATTTTCATCCATTAAGGAAATGTATGATTTTTATCACGGCAAATTGAATATAGAGCAAAAATAATGACTAAAGCCGGGAGTCATCTCCCGGCTAACGTTTTCACTACCAACTACCAACTATCAACTACCAACTCCGCATTAGCGGAATTAGCGGAAAAATCTTCTTGGTCTGGCCGCTTTTTCTGCAGCTTTATCTGCATACTTCCCCAGCTCTTCGTCAATGTCGCCTATACGAACCAGGATAGCCATTTTATTTGAACCTTCGGCATTTCTCCAGGCATCAAGGAGGCGGCTACGTTCGCGGCGCAGAGCATTCAATTGATTCTCTGTCATTTTCATACACCCCTTCTTATCTATGTATTAACTAAGAATTGTAAGATACGATTGCGTTGTTCTGCGAAAGAAAGTACTTGCACTCACCTTCACATTCCTTATTATACTATAAACTAAAACAAAAGTTAATACATAGTTATATTGTTTTGAAAAAATTTTAAATTTTAGTTTATAATAAATTAACAACCTCTCCTGACAATACAACCTCATTTCCAGATATTAGTTTAGAAATGAACTACCAACTAACAACTACCAACTAACAACTACATACCTCCCGGCATTTTTCGGGAAACGGCAGGTATTTTCATGCTTTATGTGGAAGTGAACATTAAACATCAAAATCCGGGAGTGGGAAAATGAGAAGATTCGTAAGAGCATTGCTTTTAGCCATCATGGTGGCAATTTATGGTCTGACCAACGTAAGCATGGGTGCTGAAAAGCTTCCTTTTAACGATATAACCCAGGATCCTTATAAAAAGGAGATTATCCATCTTTGGGCGAAAGGTATTGTCGCCGGATTTCCCGATGGCTTCCGTTCCCGGGAGAAGGTTACACGGGCCCAGATGGCAAGGTTTATAAATAATATAGAAAACAGGAGCGAAGAAGTTGGCCTCCTGAAAGCTGTAAAGTCACCCTTTGTCGATGTTTCCGATGACCACTGGGCCAAAGGGGACATTCTCTTAAACGAAGAACAGGGGATGATGGTAGGATATCCCGGCGGTTATTTCCACCCCGAGGAAGAAATTCCCCGCTACCAGGTGGCCATCATCTTATTGAGGGGTCTGGGGGAATTAGGAAAGCCGGGGTTGAATAATCTTTCGGGCTACCAGGATGTTGAAGAAATCCCCTTTTACGCAAGGCCTTACATAGCCAGGGCCCTGGAACTGGGGCTCATGAAGGCTAAAGAACCCGGTATTATTGACGGCCTTACCCCCGCTTCCCGCGGAGAAGTGGCTGCCGCTTTATACCGCTTTCTATACTTGCGCGGTGACCTTTTTGATATTTCCGGCAGGCTTTTAAGCTTAGACCCTGCTAAAAGATCCATTTCCCTGGAGATAAGGGGCCGTAATGAAATTTTTTCCCTGGCGGAAAACCATCTTAACTACCTCCCGGAAAAACCCGATTCAGCGTATGTCCAGCTTCTCCTGAGCAAAGAGGGCAAGGTTGTCTTAATTCAGCCCGATAATGTGCCTGAAAACAGTCTCGAACTCTCTGTCACAAGCAGGCTTCTCCCTTCGGGAATAAGACAGGCAGAGGGTACAAAGCCGAAAGCCTCGGCCGACGGGGAAAACAGAGTATCAATCTCCCGGGAAAATCCCCCTTTGAGCCTGAAGGTGACGAAAGCTGAAATCAATGGTGACAGGCTGGAAAGTATGCTGGGAGTGGACGGCGCCGGGCAGCTCATCGCCATTATCGACACGGGCGTAGATGTTGCTCATCCCGATTTGCAGTGGACAACCCGGGGTGAACCTAAGATTGTGGACTGGCTGGACCTGACCCGGGAAGGGGAGATTAAGCTGGCCCACAGCCTTAAGGCCTTTAACCAGAAAGTGCGGGTAGAGGACGAAGAATATGCGCTGGGTGATTTGGCCTCCAAAAGCCAAGTCTTTCGCCTGGGCTTCCTGGAGACCATAAACTTTTTGCCACCTGACCTCCTGGAATATCAGGAAACCACGGGGGATTTCAAAAATGAAAAAATCGCGGTGCTCCTTTTAGATACGGAAACGGCCGGTAAATATAACGCCGTGGTCCTTGACGCCAACCAGAATCGGGATTTCAGCGATGACAGAATGATGCGGGTTTACCGTGATGACCCGGCTTACGTGACGCTGAACAAAAAAGAACATCCCTTCAGCCTTGTGGTGGCGGAAATTGCGGAGAACGGGGACTATGTTAAGTTCGGTTTTGACGGCAACGGCCACGGCACCCATGTAGCCGGAATCGCTGCTGCCAACGGAGAGGTCAAAGGCGTTGCCCCCGGTGCCCGGCTCCTGGTGATAAAAGCCATCGAAATGGATGGCCTGGCCGACTGGGATAAAATAGAGGAAGCGGTTAAATTGGCGGCAGATAAAGGGGCTAAAGTAATTAACCTCAGCTTGGGGCAGTACCAGGATGACACCGCGGGCAAGAGTTCGCTGGCCCAGCTGGTCAATGAATTTACGCGGACTAAAGGTATTATCTTTACCATTGCCGCCGGCAATACGGGCCCTGGCCTTTCCACCCTTTCCACTCCTGCCGATGCCGATGAAGCTTTGAGTGTAGGGGCCTATATCTCTCCCCTCATGTGGGAGGTTGATTATGGCTGGAAAGTGGAGAAAGATACCCTCTGGTATTTTAGTTCCGCAGGTCCCCGTAAAGACGGGGCCTGGTTCCCTCACTTGGTGGCTCCCGGCAGTGCCTATTCTACCATACCCCTCTGGAGCGGGGAAAAATACAGCCTGGTGGAAGGAAGCAGCATGGCGGCTCCCCACGCAGCCGGTGCAGTGGCCCTGCTCAAAGAGGCCGTTCAGAAAAGGAAACTTAAGGTTACGACACAAGAACTTAAAGCAGCCCTTCTCCAGGGCGCACGCTTTTTACCCGGGCTGGAAGCGGCTGCCCAGGGCCGGGGGGTCCTGGACGTCTACAAAGCCTGGCTGCTTTTAGAGGAAAACCTGTTGAGCCGGGAATTACCGGTCAGGGCCTTTAATGCCGATTTCGGGACAGGCAAAGGTGTTTTGGCCAGGGAGTTTGAACCCAAACAACTCTATCTTGAAATAAGCAACGAAAGCAAAGAAAATAAGACCATTACCTGGGAAAACAACCTTTCCTTTGCCCAGGTAACCAGGAAAAAAACTTACCTCCCCGCGGGAAAGGTGAGGCAAGTTCCTGTAAGTTTTAATCTTACCGGTGTAGAAAGTCAAATCATCGTCGGGGATGATCCACACCTACCCGGTAAAGAAGTGAGAGTACCTATTACCGCAGGCAAAGCTCTGAAACTTGAAAAGAAAAACGGTTATGAGCATACCATCCTGTCCCAGCTAGGGGCGGGCCAGTATGAGCGCTATTTTGTCAGGGTACCTGTGGGTACTGAGAACATTAAAATAGACCTTTCAGTTTTTCCCGATACCACCGGCAAATACCAGGGCCGGGCCCGCATCCATCTCTTCGACCCTCTGGGGAGAGAAATGCGGATGAGCGATTATGCCGGTGTAGGACCTGTGGCAGCTGACGTAAAAGGTAAAGTATCTATCAACTACCCCGCTCCCGAACCAGGCACCTGGGAAATTGTCGTGTACAGCTCGGCCACGTTAAGCTTATATGATTTAACAGCCTCCAATTATCAGCTTAATGTTGCCCTGAAAGGCGTTCCCGAACCGGGGACAAGCAACTTTAAAGATAAATATCTCATCACCTATCAGGCCTCTGAACAAGAAAAGGAGCGCGGGTTTATTACCCTCCAGGTAAGAGAAAGACAGAGCAAAAAGCCCATGAAAGGCATCCTGGAAATCAACGGCCAGGCTTATGAAATACTAAATGGAAAACTTATTCTGCCCGTGCAATTCAACGAAAAGCCGGCAGAATTGAAAGTAACCCTGTGGGAAGGAGATTATTTGAAAGTGCGGAACTAATTTCCGCACTTTTCCGTCTGTAAAATAATAACGGAGAAGTTATATCATTATGGTTAGCCAACTACCAACTAAAGCAGCACTTTCTTGCAGGATTACTTCCCTTCTTGTAGAATACTTATTGTCACCAAAAAAAAAAATAACGACTACCGCTTTCCGACATTTGGCTCCCGATTTAGGTATATAATGGCTTCCCGCCACCCGCTACCCGAAGATATAGGTCACTAACAACTACCAACTATCAACTACCAACCAATAGTGCGAGGTAAACATGAAGAAATACTTCATCATTGCCATCTGCCTGAGCCTTATTGCGCTGAACTTTCCAGTTTGGGCGGAAGAACAGCTGATGACCAAACTTTACTTTGATAACTGGCTGCGAAATGCCACCAGTCCCCTGGAGCAGCAAATCAATGCTTTAAAAAACACCTTTTCCCAATTGGAAAATGACATCCGCAAATTAAGAAGCCAGCTGACCACTACCATCAAAGTAACCATCGGTCAAAAAAGTGCGGTCATAGATGACAAGACTACTCAGCTGGATGTAGCTCCCATAAACCAAAACGGGCGTACCATGGTGCCTGTACGTTTCATCGGTGAAGCCTTTGGTGCCAATTTTGCCTGGGATGAAAAAGCCCGTAAAGTTACCTATACTTTAGATAATCTAAAAATTGAACTATATATAGGAAAGACTAAAGCTTATGTCAACGGGAAAAGTGTCATTTTAGACACCTCCCCTATCATCAGCGAAGGACGTACCATGGTGCCTTTGCGTTTTGTGGGTGAATCCCTTGGCGCGAAGCTGGAATGGGACAACGACACCCAAACGGCAACCATATTGCGTTAACCGTAAACCGTTAACCGTGAACCGTAAACTACCAACTACCAACTATCAACTACCAACTACATCCACGGGTGATGACTATGTTTAAGAATAAAAAAATATTGATAGCCGTTTTTCTGGTCGCTCTGCTCCTGGGTTACCAGGCTTATGACAGCTATTTCAGCTTACCCTTTACTCCCAAAAATCCTGCCGTAACTCAGGAAGGGGAGGAAGCAAAGCCCCGGTTTGAGAAATTTAATGTGCTGATCCTGGGTGTGGATGGCCGTAAAGGTGTCAACTCCAGAAGCGACACCATTATCCTTGCTTCTCTGGATGGCGAGACCAAAACAGCCCAGCTTCTTTCCGTCCCCAGGGATACCCGTGTCAAGATTAAGGGGGCCTGGGATAAGATCAATGCCGCCTACGCCTATGGAGGCGTCGATCTTACCAAAAAGACTGTTTCCGATTTTCTGGGGGTTAAGATTGACCGTTATGCCGTCATTAACTTTAAAAGCCTAATAGAGCTGGTAGACCTGGTGGGCGGCATTGAGATTGATGTTCCTGTCCGTATGTATGTGCCCGATGAAGGCATTGACCTTAAACCCGGCAAACAACATCTAAACGGGGAACAAGTCCTGGCCTACTCCCGTTTCCGCGGCACCAAAGACGGCGATATTGACCGGGCTAAACGCCAGCAGGAAGTCATAAAACTCCTGGCGCAAAAGCTGTTAGATACCGGAAATATTAGGAAAATCCCCGAACTATTTGCCGTAGTGAAAGACAATGTTGAGACTGATTTAACCGTTAAAGAGATGATCGCCCTTTCCCGACTTGCTCCCGACGTGCTGGAAAATGGCATCACCAGCAAGGTTCTCCCGGGCCGCAACAAAAAAATCGACGGTCTCTGGTACTGGGAACCCGAACTGGCCAGCCTGGATGACATCCTCGCCATACCCAACAAAACAACCCTTGCCGCCTCAAAGAACAAGTCTCAAGACTCATAAATATCGACTATCCGACTTCCGACTACCGA
>CAZWTM010000110.1:0-6499 GCA_964637385.1 uncultured Peptococcaceae bacterium | reverse complement strand
AAAGCCAGTTAAAAATCCTTTCTCTCCTGACCCGGCTCAGACAAATCTGCTGCCACCCCTCCCTTTTTTTAGCGGACTATCAGGGGGGAAGCGGAAAGGTGGATGCCCTTATGGAATTACTAACAGATGCCGTCAGCGCAGGTCACAGAATTCTCCTCTTTTCCCAGTTCGCCAGCATGCTGTCTCTCCTTAAAGAAGAACTGGCAGCGGCAAAGATCTCATACCACTACCTCGACGGGGCAACAGAAGCCAGGGAACGACTCATGCTGGTCAATTCTTTTAATGCTGGGGAAAAAGAGGTGTTCTTGCTTTCCCTGAAGGCTGGCGGGACAGGCCTGAACCTTACGGGGGCCGATATGGTCATCCACTATGACCCCTGGTGGAACCCGGCCGTAGAAGAACAGGCCGCAGACAGGGCTTATCGTCTGGGGCAGCAAAACACCGTCCAGGTTTTCAAAATGATCACCAAGGACACCATTGAAGAAAAGATTTATGACCTGCAGCAAAAGAAAAAAGAACTGATCCAGGCGGTAATAAAACCGGGGGAAAACTTCCTGAGCAAAATGAGCGAGGCAGAAATCAGGGCCCTTTTTGATATATAGCTTACTAAAAACCACCGTGAACCGTGAACAGTGGACAGTAAACCGTATTTTTGTATGCAGCTTACTAAAAAACCCCAAACACCTGAGAGAAAAACTCAGGTGTCTGTGGTTTTAAAATTTGCCCAGGAACTGGGCAATGAGAATGCCCATCCCCAGTATCCAGACGTAAAAAGAAAATACTTTTAAAGACCCCCGCTGGATGATGGCCAGCATCCATCTTACCGCGATATAACCGGCAACTGCCGACGCTAAAGTGCCCGCCGCCAGGGCTCCCATGCTAATAGCCTCCACCTGTCCTTTGAAGAGCTTAAAACTTTGTAAAACCACAGCTCCTAGAATAGCCGGCAAGGATAAGAGAAAGGAGAAGCGGGCGGCCGCTTTTTTATCAATTCCCTGGAATAAGGCGCCGGAAATGGTAAGCCCGGAGCGGGAAATGGCCGGTAAGATGGCTGCTCCCTGCAGGGTCCCCATGACCAGGGCATCCTTATAGGTGATGCCATTTATATCTTTGTAACCTCTTTTTTTGAGATTATCGGCTATCCATAAAATAGTACCCGTCGCCAGGAACTCCCATCCTACAGTAACCCCAGTCTTCGAAATTTCCTCAAAAAAATCTTCAAAGGCCAAACCAATGACTGCCGTAGGAATGGTGCCGGCTATAACCAGGAGCGTTAAACGGCTGAAAGGACGTTTCAGCATATAAAGAATATCCTCCCAGAAGACAACAGCCACAGCTATAAATGTCCCCAGGTGCAGCATGGTATCAAGGAAAAGACCTGCTTCGGACAGGTTTAAGAGTTTCCTGCCTAACAAAAGATGACCTGTACTGCTGACGGGGAGAAATTCCGTTAATCCCTGAATTATCCCCAGTATTACCGCCTTTAAGATTTCTTCCATGTTCTCCTCCGTAAGCTCAATTTATATTACATTAAAAAGCCTGCATTTTCTCGGCCAGACCCCGGTTAACGACAAAAAATTGTTTACCAGTAGATTTTACCCCGTAAATTGTTAAAATGAAAGAGGAAATATTGATTAATTTTGGGGAGGCCTGCCCTTTGTCACTGAAAACCATATTTTACAGCGCTTTGGGTCTTTTCTTACTATACGGGCTTTTCACCCTGGGACTGCCCTTTTTATTGGCTCTCCTGCTGTCCCTCTTATTGGAACCTTTAATCCAGTATCTAAGCCACAAAACGGGGTTCAAACGTATCTATTCCGCTTTTTTGGTTTGTACTGTCTTCGTGATTTTCGTGATAGGCATAGGCTACATTATCATCGCCAAGGTATCTAAGGAAATCGTAGGACTTGCCAAAACCCTGCTGATTTTCATTAAGAAAGCCCATGGTCTGGAGTGGCTTAACGATAGAACCCACCACTTATTTCAATCCCTTCCTCCTGAATACCAGACAAGCCTGGACCAGATTTTTAGCGGTCTCCTGGAAGCCTTACAGGGAATGATCGGGCAAATTGCCGAAATCTTTTTCAACATTGCCAAAAAATTACCCAACGTCTTTTTGGAAATCCTGATCGTATTCATTGCTTTATATCTCATTAGTCTTAATTTTCCCAGACTCAAACACAAGTTTATGCAGTTCTTTGACCCCGAAGTCCATGGACGCGTGGAAATTGTTCTCAAAAACCTGCACCATGCTGTTCTGGGTTTTGTCAGGGCTCAGGTGATTATCAGTATTCTTATTTACTTTGTTGTATTCCTTGGTTTTCTTGTCCTGGGAGTCAGTTATCCCTCAGCAACGGCCCTGCTCGTGACCATTGTAGATATCCTTCCGGTATTGGGGACGGGCTCTGTCATCATTCCTATGTCCATCTACGAATATATGACGGGTCATTATTTCCAAAGTATTGGCCTCTTAATTCACTATGCTATTATTATAACCTTCCGCCGCATCGTAGAACCTAAAATTATGGCCAATGCCATGGGCATAGGAGCCCTTTCCGCCTTAATCAGCATGTATATCGGCTTTAAGCTTACAGGGTTCATTGGTCTTATTCTCGGCCCTTCCGTGGTGATTTTCTTCCAGGCCCTGGTACAAGTGGGGATAATTAAGATTAAGATAAAATTTTAATTTATGCTAAATAATTCAACCGGGCCCTTTACACAGGGCCTGGTCCTTTTTCCACTTACTATTTCACAACCTTATAAACGGCTCACATAGGCACTAATTTAATTTTCCCCCGCACCGCCATTTTATCATCCAGGATAGATACGGCCCCTACCACTCCCGGAATACCAAGGGCAAAATTGACGGCTCTCTCCAGGTCTTCGGCCTTTTGCACCATGTTGCAGGCGGCAGTAGCCACAGCGTCGGCCAGGGTGGCCGAAGGAGATAAAATTACCATCGCGTCGGCTTTGCCAAAACTTAAACTATGTCCCACCGTACCGGAAGAGGTGCAGATTCCCAGAGGGGTACGACCAGGCCTAATTTCCAGGGCTATACGGTGGGTAAAAGGAGAGTTGCCGGCAAAAATTCCCACGCGCCTGGTTTTACTGGTTTTAAGCCAGATGTCACCGCCGTTTTCTACAATAACCTCCCTGGAGAAAGCGGCCAGTTTTTTGCCTACTGTTTCCGAAAAATACCCTGCCACCGCCGCCATAGGCCCTACGCCGGCCAACTGGGCGGCTCTACTCATCTCCACTACCGAAAAGGGCGCGTCAGGAAGGGGCTGATAAGGCTCCAGGGTGGTAAGAAAAACCGGGTGACGGTGGATATATTCTTTTAAAAGGTGACGCTCTTCACGGACTACAGCTTTTGCCAACTCTATGATTCTTGCATCATACCTTTCTTTTCTTACGGCGATATCCAGGTCCGTCTCCTCTACCATAACCTGAAAATGGCAAAGGTCCGTCTGCTGGTGCAGGGTCCGGTAGGTGCGGGCTTCATATACCACTCAGATTCTAACCTCCATAGCCTGTACAGGGCAGACTTTCAGGCACATTAAACAGACGATACAGTTGTCACCGTCGAATTTTACTTCCATGGAAGGCCGCTCCATATACAAAGCCTGAGTCGGACAATGGACGGTACAGGCACCGCAGCTGGTGCAGCGTTCTTCATTACGCACAACCTCCTGGGTTAAGGGCTGCACGGAGATTCCCTGCTTCCGTAGAAAAGCAATACCATCCTTATATCTTTCCCCCGATAACTCCAGAACCATAGTTCCTTCCATGTGGGGATTAATTGAAGCTTTGAGGATATTGATGATTAAATCATAATCTTTGACCAGTCGATAGATAATAGGTTTATCGGCAGTTTCTGCACTAAAACGCAGCACAATCTTTTCAGGGGCCATAGCATTCACTCCGTTTCAGTTGATAGTTTGGTAGTTGTTAGTTGGTAGTGGCCAACGACTCCCGTTTCCCGATATATTTACGGGTAGCTGGTAGCGGGTGGCGGGCAGCGATTAACATAGTCGGACTTCGGATATCGGAAGTCGCCCTGGGTTAATCTTTCTCATTGAGGGGCTTGCCGCTTAGGCCGGCAGCAGGGCCGGGCAGGAGTTGAGCAGGTTCTCCCAAGAGGAAATCACCCTTTTCTATCCACTCTTTGAGGATATGGGCAATCTCCCGGGCCCGAGGATAACTGCTCAAGGGTGCTGTTGGTACTTCCTTCTCCATAATACGGATGGTTCCTTTCTTTAATTCTGCATAGCTTACCAATCCCAGATTACCTGGCTTCCGGTTAGGATAAGCATCACTGTAATCCACGATGGGAGCATACAGTTCTTCATCAGTTTTGGCGGCATAATAAAGAATTTCTTCATTTAGAATCGGGATGGGTAATCCCACCCCTACCGTCAAGGTGGCTCCGTAACCAAGGAAGCTGGTACCCACCAGCCAGCGGCGGCTCATCTGTTTCAAATCACCCATAACGGAAAGGGTCCCCCCGGCTCCACACAGTTCTTTACCGTTACCATCTTTGAGGATACCGGGAAAATGCTGGGTACCATGCCAAACCACATAGCCAATTCCCCCACCGAGAAAAATCCGTGTGCCAATCCCTATGGTTTTAAAATAGGGATCCTTCAAAAGGGGGCTTAACTGACCAGAAGTAGAGTAATTGGCATTGCCTAAACGGGGCTTTAAAGTACCCATGTACGTATAAATCGTCCTGTCTCCCAGGTTAACGGCACAATTGTAATTCTGGTAGCAGTTGCGCGGGTTAAAGAGAATAGCTTCGTTAATCTCATCTAAGGTAATAGTCGTCTCAAGCTCCCGGCGGGGATAACAGTCTGTCCCGTAGCTTGTGGCCTTTAATTTGATGGGTTTACGGGCTACCAGGTCCTCTACAACATGGCCCCCGCCATAGCGAAATTCCCCGGGATAACTGCTGTTTAAGGGATCGTCTTCGGGCAATTCGGTTACACCTAGATAAGCATCTACCGCAGCGATACCTGAGTAAGCAGGTACGTTATTCAACCACACCTTTTGCATTTTAATACGCGGGGCAGAGTGACCAAAATTTAAAAATACACCGGAAGAACACATGGGGCCAAAAGTGCCCGTCGTAACCACATCAACTTCCCGGGCTGTATGCGTAATTCCTTTTTCCTTAACCCTGTTTATAACTTCTTCCGCCGTCAATACCACGGCTTTTCCTTTTTTAATGCGTTCATTGATTTCCCGGTAAGTACGCTCTACACTCATTTTGCTTTCTCCTCCTTGTAGTGCCCTTTCCAAAAATCTAAGGCCTCTTCAGAAGAGAAGAGGCCCCATCCTTTCCACACGGGGTCTCTTATCTTTCAGAAGTTCATTACTTCTGCAGGAATTAGCACCAATTTGAGAATGCTCAAACGGTTGCCGGGTTTCATCGGGCCAGTCCCTCCACCTCTCGGGATAAGAGCACAAATAATATTTGCTTAAATTAATAAAAGTGTATCAAGGCTTCCTCAAACTGTCAACACCTTTTAGCAGCTTTTACTCATGCGATCATATTCTTATTGTTTTTGTTTTCTTTCCCCTTTTACCCCCCATTTACAAAAAACGAGAACAATATTGATAAGTTTCATTATATAATTAAATATTATATAATGAAATTACCGTCAATAATGTGATAAAACCTGATGAGGAGAGAAGCATCGTGAAAAAAAGCTGGCTCTGGTTACCGGCCGTATTTTTTGTCTACTCAGCTGTCCTGGTTTTCATTGTCACTCTCCCCTCTTTCGGCCTGTTTAACAAAGATGCAAACATCCAGTTTATCGATAGGACAATTCCCTTAGCCAAGGCAGGTGACCCCGGCTGGGGGTATGTCAAAAGGGTAAAATTTGATGCCGATAAAGATGGTGAATTAGAAGAGATTGTGGTCATAGCAAAGATTGAGCAATTCGCTGCCAGTGAAAATTATATTACCGCTCACAATACCCCCTGGCAAGCCTACATTGAAGAAAAAGACGGGCAAAGGACCTACCTCTATTCTGGCACCCAGTTCCGGCGGGTCGATATTTTCCTGGGAACTGCCAATAATACTTTGGGCTTGACGCTAGACGAGGGAGAAAAGGGTTACTGGTTAGCTGATTTCACTTATACTCCGGAAGGAAAAATCGCCAATTATAAATATTTACGTCACTCATCGTTCTAAGAAAAAAACTTTATTTAAAAATACATCTTCATCCGGTCACACCTTGATGCTTTACATCCACGCGAAACCCTAACTTACCTGATTTTTTTGGCCAAAAAGGGGCAGTTTCCCGTTTCTCCTACCAGGATCCGGGGAAATTAATAAAGGAAAGGCTACACCCGGAATTAGGAGTAGCCTTTAGAGCACTACAATTTAAATTCTTTTACGATATTATTTAGACTTTGAGCCATCTGAGCCAGTCTAGCCGCTGCTTCGTTCACTTCTAACAAAGACTTGCTGGTATTATCAGTGCCCCGGGCAATT
>CAZWTM010000109.1:0-6674 GCA_964637385.1 uncultured Peptococcaceae bacterium | reverse complement strand
ATATAAAAAAATAAATGCTTTTTTTGGGGTGCGGGGAGTGGCGAGCGAAAGGGAAGGACTTTCTTCATGGGAATGGTATAAAAATTTGTCAGAAAAACAAAAAACAGCAGGAAAGATGTAAGATGCAGCGAAGTAAAGTAAAAAAGGAAAAATATGCTTGTGAGGAGTGAGACGCCTTGGCGGACCAGCAGTTTGTGGTGTTTAAGTTACATACTGAAGAATATGGCATTGATATTAAAAATGTACAAGAGATAGTTCATATGCAGGAAATTACCAAAGTACCGCAAAGTGCGGAGTTTGTAGAGGGTATTATTAACTTGCGGGGAAGAATAATTCCTGTCGTTGATTTGAAAAAGAGATTTTACGGGGTAAAGACGGAAACAGGCGACAATACCAGGATTATCGTCATTGACCTGGGCAATCAGGTGCTGGGGATTATCGCCGATGAAGTTTCCGAGGTACTGAGGCTCAATGAGGCTATGATAGACCCTCCTCCGGCCATTATTTTGCAATTGTCTGCAGAAAATGGTGTCATAGGAGTAGGTAAACTAGAGGACAGGCTGTTAATCCTGCTGGATTTGACCAAGGCCTTTTCCCTGGAAGAAAAGCATCAGATCCAGGTGGCGGCAGGTTAGTTGTTAGTTGTTAGTTGGTAGTTGTTAGTTGGTAGTTGGTAGTTGTTGGAAGTCACACCCTTAATCCAGGGGAATGGCTTCTTTTATTATTTTTAAAAAAATTTCGGAAATCGGAAAGCGGATAGCGGAAGTCGTAGTGAGAAGCGGCGCTATTAAAGATTTTTTTCACAAACTTTCTTTGTACAGCAGGATTTTTCTCTTCCCGTAAAGAAAGTTCTGTTAGGAGTATTGGGAAAGAAAGAGGGAAGAGGATGTTCATAAAAGACATCTGCGATTGGCTGCAAGGAGAGGTCCTGACTGGTAGAGACAAAATGGGGATGGAAGTCCAGGTTGCCTGTGCCTCAGACCTGATGAGTCATGTGTTGGCAAATGCCGGGGAAAAAGTATTGTTAATTACTGGATTAAATAACCTCCAGGTAGTAAGGACAGCGGAAATGAGTGATATTGAAGCCATTATCTTTGTGCAGAATAAAAAGCCTGCCCCTGAGGTACTCCAGTTAGCTGAGGAAAAGCAGCTTTTGACAATTTTATCACCTTATTCAATGTTTACCACCTGCGGGATTTTATTTAAAAACGGTTTGCGGTGCGGTTGGGATGATGGACGAAAATAAACTTTCAAAACCTTTAACCTTACGTTTTGCTGTGGAACAAGGAGACTTTACCCGGGCAGGTGAAGCCAGTTCCAAAATTAAAAAGGTCCTTAGTCAATTGGGGTTTCCAGGTTCCCTGATCAGGCGTGTAGCCATTGCCGCCTATGAGGCGGAAATGAATATTGTGATCCATTCGTGGGGAGGGGAACTGGAAGCGGAAATTTTCCCTGATAATGTGACAATAATCGCCAGCGACAGGGGGCCGGGTATCCCGGACATTGCCCTGGCCATGGAAGAGGGATATTCCACAGCTCCGGATAAAGTACGGGAAATGGGGTTCGGTGCGGGTATGGGGCTGCCCAATATCAAAAATTGTGCCACTGAGTTTACCATTGAATCGGGAGAGGGTAGAGGAACTATTTTGAGAATCGTGATTGCGGCAAAGGAGTGATTTTTATGGCGGCCTATTTTCACTCTGTTACCCTGGATAAGGATAGATGTATGGGGTGTACGAACTGTATTAAACGCTGTCCCACTGAGGCTATCAGGGTAAGGGAGGGTAAAGCCAAAATCATAGATGAACGTTGCATTGATTGTGGTGAGTGTATTAGGGTTTGTCACAATCATGCGAAAAAAGCCATGACCGACCCTTTGGAAGCAATCAAAGCATTTCGTTATCCTGTAGCCTTGCCTGCTCCTGCCTTGTACGGCCAGTTTCCCCCTAGGGTTAAAGTTGACCAGATCATCCAGGGTCTTCTTAATCTGGGCTTTTTTAGGGTTTGGGAAGTGGCCAGGGGGGCAGAAATTGTTACGCAAGTTTTAATTAAATATTTGGAAAACCACTCATTACCCAAACCGGTAATCTCCTCAGCCTGTCCTGCTGTCCTCAGGCTTATACAGGTGCGTTATCCCGAGCTTCTGGAACATGTTGTACCCATCGAATCGCCCATGGAAATATCTGCACGGCTGGTTAAAAAAGAACTGGCAGAGGAAGGATACACCTTAGAGCAAGTAGGTGTCTTCTTTATTTCACCCTGTGCAGCTAAAGTTACCAGTGTAAAGAATCCTTTAGGGGTACAGAAATCACAGGTGGATGGGGTGATTGCCATCTCCCACCTTTACGGGCGCCTTTTAGCCCAGTTGGGGAGTCCTACAGCTAACTCCGTACAACGGAGGGCTTCCGGAGCTGGCATTGGCTGGGCGGTAACAGGCGGTGAGAGCCGTCTCCTGCCCTATAACCAGGTTTTGTCTGTAGATGGTATTGCTAATGTGGCCCGTGTTTTAGATGATATTGTCATGGGCAAACTGAAAGAAGTCGATTTTATAGAAGGACTTGCTTGCCCGGGAGGGTGTGTAGGAGGGCCCTTAACAATTGAAAATCCTTTTCTAAGCAAAACACGTATCCAGAATTTGAGCAAAAATTGCAGTATTCCCCCTGCGGAATTTGCTTACAATCTTACTTTAAGTGATTTTTTCTGGACGGAAAAGATAGAACCTTGCAGCGTACTGGTCCTTGATGAGGATGTGGCTTTGGCTATGCAGAAGCTGGAGATTCTTGATGAGCTTCATAAATCCTTACCTGGCCTGGACTGCGGTTCCTGTGGCGCCCCCACCTGCCGGGCTCTGGCTGAAGATATCGTGAGGGGTTTAGCCGTGGAAATTGACTGTATTTTTAAATTGCGGGAGAAGGTTACAGACCTGGCGGAAAGAATGGTGGAGCTCTCCAGTAAACTGCCGCCGTCTATCGGCAAACCGCGTTAGGGGACGATATCCGCTTTCCGATAACCGACTTCCGAAATTAGTGATCAGAGGCCAGTGTCCAGTCCACATAACCCTATTCGTAAACCGTAAACCGTGAACAGTGAAACTATTTTTAAATATTTTCTAGCGCGTGCATATTTCTGGTTCACGGTTAACTGTTAACGGTTAACGTTAAAGATCACTACCAACTATCAACTATCAACTAAACTAAAGGAGAGATTTACCATGCGTATTGCCCTTATTCAGATGGATATTGTCTATGGAGATCCCGCGGCCAACCTTGCCCATGCCAGGAACCTCGTGGAAAAGGCGGTAAAGGATAAACCCGATGTGATCATCCTGCCCGAGATGTGGAATACCAGTTATGCTTTGAAAAATGTTTTCGAGCTGGCCGATCGAAACGGTGTGCCCAGTGCTAAAGCCATGCAGGAGCTGGCCCAGAAGCATAATGTCAATATCATAGCCGGATCTGTGGCTGACCGCAGGGAGGATAAAGTTTATAACACAGCGTACATTTTTAATCGCCTGGGCGAAGAAGTGGCAGCCTACAGCAAAATACATCTTTTTGGTTTAATGCAGGAAGGAGATTTTTTAGTACGTGGCAATACTAAAACTCTCTTTACTTTAGATGGGATACCGTGCGGAACGATCATTTGTTATGACCTGCGCTTTCCGGAACTAAGCAGGGCCTTGGCCCTGGCCGGAATGAAAATTCTTTTTATGCCTGCCCAGTGGGCCCATCCCCGGATGCATCCCTGGCGTACTTTACTGCAGGCCAGGGCTATCGAGAATCAGGTGTTTGTGGCGGCGGTGAACAGGGTAGGTAAAGAAGGAAAGGCTGAATTTTTCGGCCATTCCATGGTAGTAAATCCCCTGGGGGAAATTATGGTGGAGGGTGAAGAGCGGGAACAAATACTCATTGCCGATATAGACCTGGAACAGGTGGAGAAGGTGCGGACCCGCATGACTTGTTTCAGCGACCGGGTACCGGAAGCCTATCTTTAAAAAACTGTCATCAATGAGTCGGGTTACCGGCTTTTGTTTTCATCTAGGGCTTTTGTTCTATCAAAAGGAAGGGAAAGAAGATGATAAAAATTCTTCTGGTGGACGATAAAAAAGTATTTGCTAAGGGGCTTTCCCTCAGTCTTGAACAGGAAGGTTTTGAAGTTACCAAGGTTTTTGACGGTAGAGAAGCCTATTGTTTTGAGAAGAACCTAGCATTCTCAATTACCTGGACGTGATAGGGTTGAAGGGGAGTTGGTACTTGATGAAGCAAAAAGAAAGGTCTGGGTCAGGGGAAAAGAAATAGAACTGACCCCAAAGGAATTTGACCTCCTGGAATTATTATGGCACAATCCGGGTAAGGTTTTTATCCGGCGAATTCGTGAAAAAATCGAAGAGGACCCGGGAACACCCACACTCCTATTGACGAAATGGGGTGTAGGATACTACCTGCGGGAGCAGAAAAATGTTTAAAAGGGGATGAGGAGTTACGTTCTTTTGTGGCCAACGCCTCCCATGAGCTGCGGTCACCATTAAGTGCCATTAAAGCGCTGGTAGAAGGGATGCTGGCAGTACCTCTGCAAAACCCTGAATTCTACCGCGAATACCTGCTGGATATCAACAAACAGGTAGACCGGCTGGCCAAACTGATTAATGACCTCTTAGTTCTTTCCCGTCTGGAAAACCGTTCCCTGGATTGGCAGCCGCAAAAAGTTAATTTCTTCGAAACGGTCAGGATGGTGACATTAAGACTTCATACTCAATTCCGGGAACGAGACCTTAAGGCTGTTAACAGTATTGAGAAAAACCTGTTTGTCCTGGGACAGGAAAGACTTCTAGAGCGCTTAGTATACAATTTACTGGAAAATGCTGTTAAGTACAATAAAGAGGGCGGGGAGATATGTCTTAGCTTATATGCTCGTGAAGATACCCTGGTGTTGGAAATAAGTGACACGAGGCTGGGGATTCCCGAGCATCTTCAACCCCTAGTCTGGCAGAGGTTTTTCCGGGTTGACCCGGCTCGCTCCCGAGAACTGGGGGGCACAGGGTTGGGTTTAGCCCTGGTCAAACAAATTGCTGATTTGTATCAGGCCCGGATTGCACTAAAAAGTGAAGAAGGAAAAGGTACAACTATCTCTGTTTTCTTTCCTCTTTTTACTAAGTATAAATCTTAATAATTTCGTAATATCTGGTCATAAATTCGTAAAGAGTTCCGCCTATACTTAATAGTAGAAAGGAGAGGATTGGTGTGAAGAAAAGCTGCAAACTCAAATGGCTTCTTGTTTTTGTCTTAGCTTTAGGTTTAGGAATCACAGGCTGTGCCAATAAAATTAACACACCTTCGGCTGACAATACCTCCCAGCCTCCTGTCAGTCCCCAACCTGCTGCCCATAAAGAAAAAGTGGCTCTTTATTTTTCCGATGACCAGGCTATGCATCTGACGCCGGAGATACGGGAAATCAGTTACCAAGGAGATAACCTGCCCCTGGCTATTGTAGAAGAACTGGTAAAAGGTCCGGAAGTCAAGGAACACTCTTCTACCCTGCCCAAAACTACCCGGGTTCTTTCCCTGGAAGTACAGAATGGTATTGCCTATGTAAACCTGTCTAAGGATTTTGAACGGGATTATCCGGGAGGAACTACAGGAGAAGCTATGGCCTTGGGCTCTATTGTGAACTCTCTTACCGAGTTAAAGAATATTTTTGCCGTCCAATTTCTTATTGAGGGTAAAAAAGTAGACGTCCTGGCCAAAGGACATGCAGAGATAAGCAGGCCCGTGGAACGCAGCATTGCTTTGGGTACCCTGGAGCAATCCAAAGAGAACCTGGAGAATGCGCAAAAAAAAGCAGATACCGGGCAACTGGAATGGCGCCTGGATCCCCTGGAAACAGCCAGAAAGGAGGGCCCACTCTACGGTTTATATGTAAACGGTGAATATAAACTAATAGCTAAAGAAGAAAAAGGGTCCTATTCTGGGACAGGAGAAGCCCTGGTACGCCATACCTATAAAGGCAGTACTTACGACATCAAGCTGATTCAACCGGTAAAAACGGGGAAAGGCGGTATTTGGGCCATCAACAGTATTTTGTCTTTTGGTACTCAGGAAGAAGCTATAACTGGCTTTTTAGAAAATCGCTTCTTACAGCCTAACTTTGGCGGTAAAGTGTTTAGTGCTTACGAAATACTTGGGAAGAAGAACTATGATGCCAGGACTGTTCTCTATATTTGGGTTTACTGCCGGGAATATGTAAAAGAAAGTGGAAAACTTCAGGAAAAGACGGGAGTAAGTTTACCTTTAGCCCTCACTATTTACGCCCAGGATGAAAACCATAACCAGGTTATTGACTACCGCCAGCCCGAGGACGGCAAAGAGTATACGCCTAGCCTCAAAAGGATTTTCCCTGCTGATATCCAGGATAAGATTACTGCCCGCCAGGGCAAGGTACATGAGCTGGAACAAAAAGTCAGACTAAAGGCAGAGAATTATTTTAAATAAAGCTTGTAATGAAAGGCAGTGCCAGGAGCACTGCCCTGTTTTTTACAAAGTCTCATGTTTAATTAAAAATTGCTTAAAAAAAATAGGATATAAAGTCGGAATATTTATGGTAGGATTGCTACTTTAGTACTAGAGGATTACAGAAAGATATGAAGAATAATAAAAAACATTTTAGGAAATTAGGACGGG
>CAZWTM010000108.1:0-6694 GCA_964637385.1 uncultured Peptococcaceae bacterium | reverse complement strand
ATGCCATGCGGGTTTAGCCGCATGGCATCTTTATTTACCTAAAAAGATGGTGGAGGTGAGGGGAGTTGAACCCCTGTCCGAAGGACCGACCACAAGAGCTTCTACGAGCGTAGTTTGTGTTTTAGATCTCGCCTTTGGGACTCCCACAAACAGGATGCCCGCCAGCCAGTCCCATCAGTTTCCCCCCGGGGTATGAGACTCTCGCCCAGAAGTATCCCGCTAAAGTGACCCCTTAGCCCTCACCGCGGGAGCAGAGGGTAAGAGGTAGACTGCATTAAGCAGCTAAAGCGTAATTTTCGTTTGCGTTTACTTTTTGTGCATCGTTTTTACGAGCTAATGCGACCTCGGCTCGCTTCTCCTGTCACCGCTTCCCCCGTCGAAACCAGTACACCCCCAAAATCTAGTTGCTAGTTGGTAGTTGGCAGTTGGTAGTATAATATTGCTCGTCACCAGTTATCAGTTATTAATTTACTAACAACTAGCAACTAACAACTACCACCTGTTGTTATCCTTTCCCCGCAAAGCCCTGTCCATTTCCCGCCGGGCGTCTTTTTCGGCGATAGCGTCACGTTTATCATGAAGTTTTTTACCTTTAGCCAGGGCAATCTCTACCTTGGCCCGGCCCCGTTTAAAGTAGACCTTAAGAGGAACCAGGGTCAAACCCTGCTGCATCACTTTACCGAAAAGGCGGTTAATTTCACTTTTATGGAGAAGAAGTTTTCTCGCCCTCAGCGGGTCCACGTTAAAACGGTTCCCCTGCTCATAAGGGCTAATATGCATGTTGAGCAAGAACATCTCGCCGTTTTCTACTTTGGCATAGCTGTCTTTAAGATTCGCTTTTCCGGCCCGCAGTGACTTTACTTCCGTTCCGGTTAAAGCAATTCCTGCCTCATAGGTTTCTTCAATAAAGTAGTCGTGGCGAGCTTTGCGGTTTTCGGTAACCACTTTTATAGTTGCATCTGCCATCCTTCTTCTCTCCTGGTAACTTTTTACGTTTTCCGATATCCGATTTCCGACCTCCTAGAATCATTGGGGCTGATTGTGAGGTCTACAACTGTTATTTGATTAGATTACCAAGAAACCCTGGCATGTTTCCGAGAAAACAGTCAGGATCTAGATTATACCACATGATGTAAATCAATGCAATAATAACTTTACCTGCTGCCTTTAATTATACCAGTTTTGCCCCTGGCGTCAAGCCTGCGGGATTTTCTTGAATAGACCGGCTCTTCTTCCGGGACAATTTCAAAATCGATATTGCGTTCCGGGATATTTACCCGCGTCAGAATAACCCTCACCGGATCACCGATCTTGTAAACCTTTCTCGTATGTTCTCCCACCAGCATAAGATTTTTTTCTATAAATTGGTAATAGTCGTCATTTAACGTAGATACATGGACCAGACCTTCTACTGTATTAGGCAGTTCCACAAAGAAACCAAAGGAAGTGACACCGCTGATGAAGCCCTCAAAGACCTCCCCAACATAATCTTTCATAAACTCCACTTTCTTTAGCTCAACAGATTCCCGCTCCGCGTCTTCCGCAATCCTTTCCCGGAGGGAAGACTGTTCAGCGTATGCGGCCATAAGCTGAGCCAATTTTTTGTACCTGGTACTGGAAAGGGATCCATGGGCCTGAATTTCCCGGATAACCCGGTGGATTGCCAGGTCAGGATACCGCCTGATGGGGGAAGTAAAATGGGAATAGTATTCGGCAGCCAGGCCAAAATGCCCCAGGGCATCGGGAGCATAACGGGCATGTTTCATTGACCTGAGCATAACCATATTCACAGCCCTTTCTTCCGGTCTCCCCTGTACCCTCTCCACTATTTGTTGAAAAGCACGGGTACTCACTTCCCCACGGTTATTGGTTTTGATATGGTAACCAAAAGCACCTAAAAATTCATTAAGCTCAGTAAGATCGTCTAAATCAGGTTCTTCATGGACCCGGTAGAGGAAAGGAACTTCCAACCAGTAATAGTGTTCGGCCACCGTCTCGTTAGCCGCAATCATAAACTCCTCAATAATCATCTCGGCGATAGAGCGCTCTCTTTTCATGATTTCTACAGGTTTGCCCCGTTCATCAAGCTTTACCTTACTTTCAGGAAAATCAAAATCGATAGCACCCCGGCGCAGGCGTTTATTCCGTAAAATGTAGCACAAGTCACGCATAGTTTCAAAGATCGGCACATATTCATAATATCTTTCTAATAGGCACGGGTCCTGTTCTTCTAATATTTTGCGGACGTTGGTATAAGTCATGCGTTCTTTAACCCGAATCACGGACTGGCAAATCTCGTGACTTACAACTTCACCTTGATGGTTGATTTCCATAAGACAGGTCATAGCCAGGCGGTCTTCGTTGGCATTAAGACTGCAGATACCGTTGGAAAGCCGGGGAGGCAGCATGGGGATGACGCGGTCCACAAGATACACACTGGTTCCACGTTTGAAAGCTTCCTGGTCGAGAAGACTGCCTTCTTTCACATAGTAACCCACATCGGCAATGTGGACACCCAAGTAATAATTGCCATTGGGCAAAATTTCCAAAGTAACGGCATCATCCAGGTCTTTGGCGTCCTCCCCGTCGATGGTCACCATGGGCAGGTGACGGAGATCACGCCGTCCTTTTATTTCTTCTTCGTCTATCGTTAAAGGAATCTTTTCTGCCTCAGCCAAAACTTCCTCTGGGAAAGCCTCAGGAAGCTGGTATTTACGAACGATTGATAAAATATCGGTTCCCGGGTCATTTTTATGGCCTAAAACTTCTATTACTTTCCCTTCGGGATTGCGGCGGGGCTCGGGCCATCTAATAATCTGGACCACCACTTTGTCGCCGTCACGGGCATCAGCTGTTTCGTTCTTGGGAATAAAGATGTCCATGCCCAGGCGCTTGTCGTCGGGAACAACAAAACCGAAATACTTGCTGCTTTCAAAGGTTCCCACCACCTGTTCATTGGCCCGCTGGAGTATGCGGATTACTTCTCCCTCCCGCTTACGGCCATCTTCAAGATGACGGTGAAGACGCACAATGACACGGTCATTGTGCATGGCACCCTGGAGGTCTTCATTTTTAATAAAGACATCCTGTTCCTGAGGATTATCAGGAATGAGGAAGGCAAAGCCTTTAGGATGCCCCTGGATACGTCCCACACTGAGGTTCATCCGCTGCGGAAGGCCGTAGCGCCCTTTACGGTTCTTAATAATCTCTCCTTTTTCCTCCAGAGCTTTCAACAGAGCGGTAAATTCGGCAACTTCAGTAATTTCCAGCTGAGACATCAACTCATCGGTGGTCATGGGCTTATAAGAATTATGCCACATATATTCAAGCAATTCTTCTCTGGTAATCATGCTTAAATTCTCCTTTAATACGGAAAAATGGATAGATATTTATATACTACCCACTTTTTCGCGATAATACCATATCCCAATGTCTATAAGCCCAGTTCTTTATGAATACCCTTCATAGCCGCCAAACCAATGGCAATAAATTCTTCAATGCTTAAACCCAATTCAGAACATGACGCAATTTGCTCCCGGTTGGCACCACGGGCAAAGGATTTTTCATAAAAACGGTTGACAAGAAAAGTAACATCAATAGGCGCAAGTTTCTTCTCTGGATGGATTAAGGCTCCGGCCACAATAAGGCCAGTCAAAGGGTCAGTAGCATATAAGGCTTTGTCCATGAGGCTTGTCCGGGATAAATTGTGATATTCGTTATGACATTTCACAGCATACACTACATTTTCCGGGAAACCTAATTTCTCCAGGATTTCTCCCCCTACCAGGCTGTGCCGGGCCGGATCATCTTTTGTCTCATCATAATCAATATCATGCATCAATCCTGCCATTCTCCAGGCCTCTTCCTCTTCGCCAAAATGTTTGGCCAGGGCGCCCATGACTGCTTCAGTTGCAAACATATGCTTTAAAAGATTTTTATTAGAAATATACTGGCTTAAGACTTGCAACGCCTCTTCACGCTTCATCATTGCTACAATTTCCCTCCAAATTTAGTTGTTAGTTGGCAAAACTTTATCGTACCACGTTAACCATTAACAGTTAACCGTCATTAAAGGCCACAGGATGCAACTATACTACGGTTTACGGTTCACGTCATCACGGTTAACGATCTCAAGTTCACAGGACACGGTTCACTGTTCAGGTTTGCTGTGGATGGCCTGTGGGGGAAGATTGCTCCTGGATGATCATGAATCTTCCCTGGGCTTCCGCTACTACTTTTCCGTCAGATAAAAGGGCCCGTGCTTCGGTATCAACTACATTCCTTTTTCTGTTTACAATCCAGGCTTCAAAGGTAACAGGAGTATGTAAGGGAATACTCTCCCGGAAGCGGACTTCCAACCGTGCCGTTACAGCAATATAACCGAGAACATTAATAGAACGGGACATCACCTCATCTAGGATTGTACTGGTAATACCACCGTGCATGATCCCGGGATAACCCTGGTGTACTTCTTTCGGAATAAAAGTAGTAACAATCTTTGTCCCATCGTAAGTGAATTTTAATTTAAGGCCATGGGGATTTTGTTCTCCACAACCAAAGCAATAGTGGTCATAAGACAGCTCCATTATTATACCTCCGTTTCCATAACTATCCGCCGAATAAACTTTTCTACAGCCTTGAAAACTTGTTCCCTTTCCTGTCCCAGGGTAATGACATGGCCTGATTTTTCCAGCCAAATCAATTCCTTATCCTCACTTCCCAGGTTGTCATATAGATACTGAGCACTTTGGGGGTTTACCGTCCTATCTTGCCAGGACTGGATAATGAGAGCCGGAACCTTAATCCGCGGCAACTCCTTTTTTACCATGCTTATTAATTTCAGCAAGGAGGCCAGGGACTTAACAGGGGTGATATTATAGGAAAAATGTCCATTTTCAATTTCTTTTTGCCACTGTTCCACAGCCACAGGTTTTTGGTGATAATTATAAAAGAATTTTAACAGAGGAGCAAAATAGGCCTTACGGTTCCCGATATAAACGGGGGCACTCAAGGCTACAACACCAGGTACATCGTACTGAGAAGACAAGTGTAGCGAAAGGATCCCCCCCATGGATAAACCAATAGGAATAACATAGTCGTTTTGCTCTCTTAGCCTCAGGTATTCTTCTTCCACAGCCTTATACCAGTCAGGCCATGCGGTTTTGGCCAGGTCTTCCGGTGAAGTCCCGTGACCCGGCAAGAGAATTCCCGAAACACCATAACCCTTTTCCTTAAGATAATCCCCTAAAACCCTCATTTCAGACGGTGATCCTGTAAAACCATGTACTAACAAACACATAATTCCTTCCCCTTCAGAATAAAAGGGTTGGGCATTACGATGGACAACAGGCATACTATACCTCCCAGCCTAAGTCACGATGAACTTTTTTCAACATCTCACGAATAGGCAGGTTGTAGGGGCAGCGGGTTTCACACAGTCCGCAATCTTCACAGGCATCGGCCTTTACTTTTAAGGCACGATACCGTTCCTGGGCCCATTGGGGTAAGCCATAGCGTTCATAATACCCGTGTAAAATGAAATAAGTAGGCATATCGAGGTTTTGTGGACATGGTTTACAGTATTCGCAGCGCCGGCAAAAACGCTCCCCTTTCTCCCTGGCTTCTTGGCCAAGCAGTTTTAGTTCTTCTTCTGTAAGGGCAATTTTTTCTCTGGCCAATTGAACATTAAGTTTTACCTGCTCCAGGGAATCAACACCTGGTATTATGGTACTGACGTTTTGCTGTAAAAGAAATCGTAAAGCTAATTCCGGTTTGGTAAAGGCTCCTCCGGCCAGAGGCTTCATGACAATAATCCCCATTTCCCTCTGCCGTGCTAAAGGAAATAATACATCCTCTGCGGTACGTTCGATGAAATTAAAAGGAAATTGAACTGTGGCAAACCTCCCTGTTTTTATACCCTCTATAATAACAGGGGCCCTATGGCCGGTAATACCGATATGGCCAATTTTTCCGGCCCGTTTAGCCTCTTCCAGGGCTTCCATGGCCCCACCCGGCCCAAGGATGTGTTCCAGGTCCTCCTGAGACTTCACATTATGACACTGGTAAAGGTCGATATAATCAGTTTCTAAGTCACGAAGACTTTGTTCAATATCGGCTTTCATTTGCTCATAGGTGCGTGCCATGGTTTTCGTGGCGAGAATTACTTTATCTCTTTTTCCTTTGACGGCCTGTCCTATCTTGCTTTCACTGTCCGTATAACCACGGGCCGAATCAAAAAAGTTAATACCTCTCTCTATGGCCGCCATAATTATTTCCTTGGCTTCTTCCCGGGAGATCCTTTGAATGGGGATGCCCCCAAAGCCCATTAAGGAAACCTTTAAGCCTGTTTTCCCTAACGGACGATATTCCATAGCTTCTACCTCCTTTTACCAGCTGCACTTCTTTTTATTATATACCAAAGCGCGGGAGTTGGCGAGCCATCTAGTTGTTAGTTGATAGTGACCGACGCTCCCCGTTTCCCGATTCCCGATACCCGAATTAGCGGTATATTTTCGGGTTGCTGGTAGCGGGTGGCGGGCAGCGATAAACTTCGTCGGATTTCGGATATCGGATATCGGGAGGCGAAGCCGTATTCGCCAAAAAAGATGTCGAATGTCGGAAAACGGAAGTCGTATCGTAAAATCGAGTAAGGTAAAGCCGAAGTAATTTGCTTCAGCTTTATCCTTCTCACAGA
>CAZWTM010000107.1:0-7047 GCA_964637385.1 uncultured Peptococcaceae bacterium | reverse complement strand
AGCTATAATCTTCCATTTGGTAAAATTGGCGTAAATTTGGTGTAATTTTATCATTAACAAAAAGAAGGATTTTTTAAACTTGTGATTAATATTAATTAGTAAAATACCACGTTTGTCCTTATTGCCTACAGACGAACGTAATAAAAAATTCTTCCAAAAGGAGGGGCTCATATTGCGGACTTATGACAGTAAGAAACTCAGAAATGTGGGCATATTAGCTCATGGAGGTGCGGGGAAAACCTCTTTAACCGAGGCTATGCTGTTTAATGCTGGTCACACTACTCGTTTAGGTAAAGTTGATGACGGAAATACAGTTACGGATTATCTTCCCGAAGAAATTAAGCGTAAAGTTACTGTTAGTACAACCCTTGCTCCTGTAGAATGGAAGGACACTAAGATTAATATCCTGGATACACCCGGTTATGCTGATTTTATAGGTGAAGTCAAAAGTGCAATGAGGGCCATTGATAGTATCATTATGGTGGTATGTGGTGTTTCCGGGGTGGAGGTGCAGACTGAAGTACACTGGGATGCTGCTGAAGAGGCCAAAATACCCAGGCTGGCCTTTATCAATAAACTGGATCGGGAAAATTCCAATTTTTACCGGGTCTTGGATGATATGCAGCAGCGTTTTGGCAACCATGTGGTGCCTATTATGCTGCCTATAGGTTCAGAAGATAGTTTTGTAGGTGTCGTGGACATCCTGAAACAAAAGGCCTACAAATTTGAAGGAAATAAAGTTAAGGAAGAGCCCGTTCCCGATAACCTGAAAACAGAAGTGGATAAATACAGGGAAACTTTGATGGAAGCAGCTGCCGAAGGTGCTGACGAACTTCTCATGAAATATTTGGAAGGAGAGCCTTTAACCGATGAAGAGATCTACATGGGTTTGAAGGCCGGTGTCATAAACGCTAAGGTAGTTCCCGTTTTTTGTGGTTCGGCGCTGAAAAATATTGGTGTACAGCCTCTTATGGATGCTATTTTAGAATTGTTACCCTCTCCCGTTGATCATACCCAAGGTAAAGATTTGACGAAAGAACCCCTTGCCGCTATTGTCTTTAAGACCCTGGCTGACCCCTTTGTGGGTAAACTTAGCTTTGTAAGGGTTGTTAGCGGTATTCTGAAAAGTGATAGTACTGTGTACAATGTTAATAAGGAAAAAGAAGAACGCGTCGGCTCTCTGATGGTGATGCGGGGTAAAAACCAGGATACAGTGACGGAAGCCTATCCCGGGGATATTGTAGCTATCGCCAAACTGGCCGAAACTGTAACGGGCGATACACTGGGTATAAAAGACAAAACCCCAATTCTCCCGGGTGTTAACTTCCCTGCTCCCACCTACTCTGTAGCTGTAGAAGCAAAATCCCGCAACGATGAAGATAAAGTGGGCAATGCGCTCTACAGGTTGCTGGAAGAAGACCCCACTTTAAGACTGGAGAAGAATACGGAAACCAAACAAACAATTCTCACCGGTATGGGTGAGCAGCACCTTGATATTATTATGGAGAGGTTGCAAAGAAAATTCGGGGTAGAAGTAAATATCACCACACCGCGTGTACCTTATCGTGAGACTATCCGCGGTACCGCCGAATATGAATACAAACATAAGAAACAGTCGGGAGGACACGGGCAGTATGGCCACGTGAAACTGCGTTTTGAACCCCTTCCCGATAAAGAATTTGAATTTGCTGAAACCATTTTTGGCGGTGCTGTGCCTAAGAACTACCATCCAGCCGTAGAAAAAGGTGTACGGGAAGCTATGATGGAAGGAATCCTGGCCGGATATCCTGTTACCAATATCAAAGTAACCCTTTATGACGGTTCATATCACGAAGTTGACTCCTCCGAAATGTCTTTCAAGATTGCTGCCCATATGGCTTTCAAGAAGGGAGTAGAAAAGGCTAAACCCGTCTTAATGGAGCCTATTATGAATGTGGAAGTATATGTACCTGATCAGTTTATGGGAGACATTATTAGTGATTTGAACGGTAAGAGAGGACGTATCATGGGTATGGAACCCAAAGGAAAATGGCAGGTAGTAAAGGCCCAGGTTCCCCTTGCCGAAATGTATCGTTACGCCATCGATTTAAAATCCATTACCCAAGGACGCGGCCACTTTAAAATGGAATTCTCCCATTATGAAGATGTACCGCAGCAAATTGCTAAGGTAATAATCGAAGAGGCAGCGAGGAACCAGGAGAAAACCAGTTAAACTTGAGGTCTTTGGTTTTCTTACACATAATAAGGAAAAAGGGAGCGTAGTACTCCCTTTTTCCTTTGAAAGTTTTAAAAACACCTCTTCTTTTTTTGGCCCTTTACCGTTATTTATCCGGACAGTTATGCAAAAAGGCCAAGGGTTTGGAATAAGGAATTTGGTTATTGGAGGAAAAAACCTTACTGGTCATACGGACAGTATTCCGGGGTGCTCGGGCATTGCTATGCACAACGAAGATAAGCACTATGCTATTGTGATTCTCAGCAACTTGTCAGTCATCGAGCAAACACAACTCTTTGAAGAAGTTCAAAACATAGTTTTAAATAAGATTTACTTCTTAAAGTCCCTTAATAAGGTGACCATGTAATTTTGGGCATAAAAAACCACCTTTTTGTCAGCAAAAAGGTGGCTAAATAACATGAACGGGGATTAACTTTTCCGTGATTAACGGACTTGTATGTCCAAGAATGGCATAAAGAATGGCAGGGGCAGTAGGACTTGAACCCACAACCAACGGATTTGGAGTCCGCTACTCTACCAATTGAGCTATACCCCTGCATGTGTTACGTTTAATATTATAGGTGAATTTGTATATGATGTCAATAAAAGAGTATTAACAATTGATGGGATAATGTTATAATCAAAAACGAAGCTTAAATTTCACAATAACAAGTATTTGGGTTAAGGGATTGTAGGAGGAAGACAATGATCTTACTTAGTTTAGCTCTAATGTTAACCGGTTTTTATCTCCTGGAATTACTGATAGTACCCCCGGTAGTCTATAAAGTATCACCCGGGCTTATCTGGTTTATATTTAGTATTGTACTTTTCGTATCGTTTAATCTCAGTATAAAACTATGGAAATGGTATGACCGTATGCTCAATATTTTTTCTAAAAAATTACGGGTTATTGATATCTTTACCTGGGCTATCGCTCTTTGGGTATGCCTTGAATTATTCAGGGGTGAATATCTCCGACTGGGACAGACTTTATTAAAAGTTGGACGAGAGAGCGACTTTTTAACATATCTGCCGTTATATGCTAATGTATATACTTGGGGAGGTTTAACCTCTTTAGGATTTATTATTATTGGCTTGTTACGTATGTTTATTGATGTTAATATTTTACAGGATTAAGGGGGAGAGTATGAAAAACAAATTTTGGTGGTCGTATTTCCTAGAAACTTTGGGGGGTGGAATGGTTATTTACGGTTCTGCTTCGGCCTGGAGTAAAAAGGGTTTAAATATTATCAGTGGGGTGGAAGACTGGTTTGGCGCCGTTACCTTGTTTTTAGGCCTTATTACTTTGTATAACCTTTATCTAGCCAATGAAAGGGAGCGGCATTCTGTAGTGGCTATTGGTATAATAGTACCGCTTACCGCTGCTTTGAGCTTTCTTACCATGCCCCTCCGTTATCATATTGGTGGTTTTAATTTAAATACCAGTATTCAACTTGCTTTCCCCGGTGTTTATATTGTTTTTGTGGGAGGCCTGATTATACTGGTTGCAGGATTGGGTTTATATTTAAAACCAGGGCAGTCAAAATAATAATTTTGCAGGAAATTCGATATTAACAGAGAATAAATAAAAAGATATTCCAAAAAACAAGTGGGTGATTTATTTGTTAGTACGGTACAGCAAAATAATTAAGGAACCTTATCTAACAATAAATACCACGATCAAGGAAGCAATTGATATCTTTGCCACTGTCCCTTATGCCAACCTGCCTGTTGTCGATGAAAGAGGTAAATATTTTGGGATTTTAAGCATTAAGGATATTCTTATTTTTTCTGATCAGGTGACTTATCAATCACAAATTAGAGAAATTACGAAGTCTTATCCACCCCTCAAAGCCAACGGCAATCTTTTAGAAATGATGGATATGGGTCATTATGATATTCATCCCGTTATTAACGAAGAAGATGTGCTGGTAGGATTTATCACGCGGGAACAAATTATCAAGATGGCTTGTGAGCAGCATAAAAATATAGCGGAACAGTTTAGTCAGGTTATGGAGTCTTCCTATAATGGCGTAGTGGCTATTAATGCTGAGGGAAATATTTTTGTCTTTAACCCTGCGGCAGAGAGGATGTTAGGACGCAAAAGAATGGAAGTGATGGGAAAACATATTTCCTGTCTGGATCCTGCTATAGGACTTAAGGAAACCCTGGAAACCCTGAAACCTACTATCGGTGCTAAAATAGTGATCAATGGTATCACCATCCTTGCCAATCGTTCACCACTAATGCAGAGCGGAAAATGTATAGGCGCAATGGGTGTTTTCCTGGATATTTCCCTTTTCGAACAGGTAAGCAATGAACTAAGTGTAAACAAAGCTCTGGCCCTGGAATTGAATGCTATTTTTGAGTCGTCTTATGACGGACTTTATATTTGTGACAAAGAAGGGCGTGTAACCCGTGTAAATACAGCTTGGGAGCGGATTTGCGGCTTTGCCCGGGAGAATATCATAGGCAAGACTGCCTATGAGCTGGTAGCAGCCGGATTGTATAACAAGTCTGCGGCTGTGGAAGCCTTAAGGAGGAAGAAAACCAGTACTGTAATGCTTCAGATTACTTCCGGCCCTAAAAAAGGTCAAAAAATAATGGCTACAGGTACACCTATTCTCAATGAAAATGGGGATATTGAACTGGTCGTAGTGAATGTACGGGATATTACAGACCTGGAGAACCTGAAGGAACAGTTGGAAGCAACCATGGAATTAAGCAAACGATATGCTTCTGAACTTGAGGAAATACGGCTTCAACAGTTAAAAATTGATGACCTGGTAGCACATAGCCCGGCTATGCAGAGGGTGATAGACCTGGTTGTCCGGGTGGCCCAGGTAGACTCCACAGTGCTTATTACTGGGGAATCAGGGGTAGGTAAAGAAGTTATTGCCAAAAAGATTCACCAGTTGAGTAAACGCAGCAACAATTCTCTTATTAAAATCAATTGTGGAGCCATTCCGGAAAATCTACTAGAATCGGAACTTTTCGGTTACGAAGGCGGGGCCTTTACAGGTGCCAAAAAAGAAGGAAAGCCTGGAATGTTTGAACTGGCCTCGGGGGGGACGCTTTTTCTTGATGAAATTGGGGAATTGCCCCTTAACCTTCAGGTAAAATTATTAAGGGCACTGCAGGAAAGGGAAATTACCCGTGTGGGTGGTATAAAAACAATTCCGGTGGATGTACGGATTATTGCCGCTACCAATAAAGATCTGGCGGAGATGGTCCGCAAAGGTACATTCCGCGATGATTTGTTTTATCGTTTAAATGTGGTTGGCATTAAAATTCCTCCTCTGAGGCATCGCCGGGAAGACCTCCCTCCTCTGTTATATGCCATTTTACAGAAGTTCAACGCCAAATACGGTCAGGATAAAAGCCTTTCCGAACCCGTGGTGGAAAGACTGCTGCGTTACGACTGGCCAGGAAACATTAGGGAAGTGGAAAACCTTATTGAAAGATTAGTTGTTTTAGTTAACGAAAAAACCATCCAGATTAAACATTTACCTGACTTTTTGCAGGAAAATGACCTAAAAACAAAAGCAGTAACAATTAACGGAATAGTTCCTTTAAAAAGGGCTATTGAGGAAGTGGAAGCCCAGCTCATTGAAGCTGCCCTGAAAGAACATGGCTCAACAAGAAAGGTGGCCAAGGTTTTGGATGTGAATCAATCTACCATCGTAAGAAAAATTAGCCAGTACAAGATAGGCAAAACTGATGCGAATACACATCAACATGAAGCGTGGATGCATCATGTGAGGATTTGAAGCCAGTACCTATCTTCATGAATGAGCTATAACTGATGCTTAATAGCATCAGTTATTTTTTTATAGATCATAAGAATTGTTTTCTCTCCTTGTTGATGAGTCTTGAGAAAAACTGGCATGAATTTTGCAATATATATTTGACAATAATGTAGTTCACAACGTTGTACTAATATTCACGAAGGAAAGAGGGGCGCCCGAAAGAGAATTTCAAAGTCGTTAATTAAAGTTTTTGAAAAACGATGTTCCTAATTAATTTAGCCTTAACTTACGGGGCATCCCGGAATGACGGCAACCTAACTGAGTTTAAATGGCTGGTGCAAAGAAGTACTTAATAAAATCATGGCGGGTCATTTTAGTCTCTAAGCTTATCAACCAGAAAAAAGTTGAAACTTATGCCATTCCTCAAGGTGCTATGATGTATCTTTAACCGGGCTATTGCCGGAAAAAAACCTGGCATTATCACTTATGTGGGGCTCACAACCTTTGCCGATCCAGGGGAAACAGGTGGTAGATTAAACAGTATCTCCATAAAAGAGGTGGCTAAGTCCGAAAAATACTGGCAGAGCATGATGGAACCGTAAAATCCATCTCTCACAGGGGAAGTGAAAGTTCCCCTAAGCACAATTTAAACCTGTACCCCTCAACGAGATTTGGAAAAAGACATCCTCGGACAAATGTTCTTAAAACCGCTGATTGCCAAATTAATGAGAGATATGTACCGCTTGACGGCTACCTGTACAGGTGGACTATGCGTGGGCTGGAATGCCCAAAAGGTCTTGGGGGTAGTTACCAGTGAAATGGATAAAGAATTTGGGCCCTCACCCTTTTAGGGGAGGGGACCCATCCCAAGGGTAAACGATGGAAGGATGAGTTTTTTCATCCATCTGCCAGCGACATATCTTTAACCCTGTTAGTTCAAAGATTTGCCTGCTGCTATACAAAAAGGGCTGTGCCAGATGTCCTGGGACAACCCTAGAACATAATAATATCAAGAGGAGGAGATTTGTATGCAATTTTTCCAATTTACCGAAGAACAGGAAATGCTAAGAAAAGCGGTGCGTG
>CAZWTM010000106.1:0-7276 GCA_964637385.1 uncultured Peptococcaceae bacterium | reverse complement strand
GGGATATGCGGATGTTAGGCGAAATCGGCAATAACTTGATAAAGCAAAAGGTGACAAGGGAGTTCTTTATGATCCCAAGGGGTGTTGAACATTTACCAATAGCTAAGGAAGAAGTTCAAGTGATGTTAATTGAACCCAAATCTACTTTAAATACGGGCAATATCGTAAATGAGAAGACTATTGAAAAGTTGGATTGGATTTAATGTGGCCTCCTGTAAGGCTCAGGGGTGTCGGGAGTCCGAAACTTTATACATAATCTATACTTTAATTTATTGGAGGGGATGATCTTGCTAGATGACAAAGAAAAAATGATCAAAGCAAAAGAAATCCTACAAAAAATAGCAAATGGTATTAACCCTATAAATGGACAATCTATAAATGACGAAAGCTTTTTAAATGATCCAAGAATTATACGGTGCTTTTTTTATGTATCGGAGGTAGGTAGAACTTGAAGTATATTAAAGGTTTATTTGGAGCAATTTTAATTGCGTTTTTAACATTTTACGTATCGATTGGGATTAATTACTCTTGGTTTAGTAAATTAACAAAACAATATTATGGGGATTTCACATTTTGGGGAATGGACAATTCTCAGTGGAGTGATATTCTCACAATCTCCTTAATTGTTTTATTCATCTCATTTTTTTCAATTTTAATTGCTAGAAAAACTAGTAATAAAGGCATCTTAATTTGTGGTTTAATTTATTTAATTATGATGTTTGGATTTGCACGTTTATTATATAGTCGTTACTCTCCAGAACCTAATCCCTGGGAAATTAAAGCTTGGTTAATAACTGTTATGTTTTGGTTAATCCCCATTATAATCTATACAATCAGTTCAAGAAGGAAAGATAAATTCTAGTGAGTGTTGGAAAAAATCTAGATTATCGCAAGAAAAAGAAAAAGTTCATACCCAGATAAGGCTGGTTATGAACCTGGTATACAAACACTGGCTTCCCGCAAGGGGCGTGATAGAAAAGCCGGGGGGCAGGCCGCAACGGAGCATCTCTGTGTGCGGCATATTCTTAGTGGGCGTGTTGCGGTGTAAAATCGTACTCTTTTCCGTAATTGGGATTATTGAGGGGGGTGTGGTCAACGGCGACTATTTTTTCATAACGGATGGAGTCCAGGATATCATGGATAGTCTTCAAGTCGCCAAACTCTACTTCCGGTGGTACGCTGATAGGTTCCTTGCCAGTGAGAGCATTGTAGAAATTAAGCAGCTCATTATAATAACCCTGCATGGGTTTATAAGCGATCATTTCATGCCTGCCCTCGTTGTGAAAAACATTGATAATTCCGCAGTACCTATCTTCCAGGTAAATCATTCCTGTAGTCCCAAAGATCCTTAACCCGAGCAAGGGGCGCTGGATTTCTTAGGATCAAATGGGATTTCAACTACTATAGGGCGATCACTATGCACTGCTTTTCCAAATACACCAGGGCCTGTCTAAGTATCTTAAATACTGGGTTAATACTTCCAAAGCAACTTAGAGATAACATAGTATATCGATTTTTCCTACCTTTGGCCTGACGGATATGAATCATATTTCGAGATTTGTCTATATCCTCCAGTTTCAAACGAACCACCTCACCCACACGAAGACCAGAAGAGTATATTGAGACATTCTACAATGCCAGACGACTGCACAGTGCCCTGGGATATATGTCCCCTATAGAGTTTGAAAGGCATTACAGAAAATCTCTGGCGGCCTAGCTTACACAAAGAAAAACTAGTAAAAAGCTGGGATAGGTCTCTGTCGACCCTATTAATGGAAATATATGGATATAACCTGGGGTTATATTCAGAATATTATACTTATTGCCCCAGAAGAGCAAAAGTTAAAATACAAAGAATTCCTTTTTTATAAAATAATGAGTAATTCTAAGAAAAGAGGAGAAAAACACCGTTCTGCGTGTCCAGTTTAGTTAGATCACTCCAATTCATAAGATAAGACAGCTTGAAATATCGAATAGTGATAAGGAGTTAATTCTCGGTAGAAATCTTCAGGGGTTATTAAACCTATAAGACAACAAGTACGCACTGTGCATAACACTGCGTTCCCGTTTTTGACGTCGGTAATGCACATTCGTTAGCTGACATACCGTGCTTGGGAGAAGATGAAAGCCATAGTGTAAAAACCCATCTGCTTGAGATATAATATAAGTAAAGAAAGTAAAGAAAGCATGAACGGGGGCTTAGACATGGAACTAGCAAGATTGTCTTCAAAGGGCCAGATTACTGTCCCAATCGAGATAAGGAAGAAACTTAATTTAAAAGAAGGTGACAAAGTTTTGTTCTTTGAAGAAGACGGTAAGATAGTTGTTGCCAACGCTTCGCTTATGGCATTTAAAGAATTGCAGAGTTCAATGATGGGGGAAGCAGAAAAACAAGGATTTAAATCGGATAATGAAATAAATGAGTATGTGAAAGAGATAAGGAAAGAGCTCTGGGAGAAGAAATATGAGAATAATGATTGATACAAATGTACTCATTTCGGCCATCTTGTTTCCAGGTTCTTCTCCTACAATTACCCTACAGAAAGTTATTGAAAAACATAATCTTGTGTTGTGTTCTCACATAATAGATGAAGTTCATATTGTGTTTGAGAGGAAGTTTCTTGAGAAGATTAAGAACCTTGAGAGATTTCTGTCTAAACTATCATATGAGCTGGTTTATACACCATTGGATATAGAAATGAACAAATATCCTCAGATACGGGATAATGGCGACCTTCCGATACTTGTTTCAGCTATTTTGGCTGACGTAGATATAATCATAACCGGTGATAAAGACTTCCAAAGCATTGAAATTGAAAAACCAATAGTATTGACACCAAGGGAGTCTCTTAATATTTATTAATTCCCTTGGTGTATTACTTTAGGGGCATTAAACCGGTACATCAGCTAACAATACCTTCCCAAGGGTGCGGTAGAGAATCTCATGGGGGCCGCCACACCCCCGACCCAACCGCGGCGGCCGGCTCGCCCGAACCTAAGATAGGAGTTATCTAAGGTTCGGACTACGCCTTAGGGCCGGGGGACGTCGGGGGACAAGGGATGGTTATTTGTATTAGATATAACGCCGGCAGACGTAGTTGTAACGATAGAATATCTCAAAGGTCTATTGCGCGGTAAGGAAATGAACTTTGAATCTTAGTATGAGAAAAAATTCATCGGCAGAATTTAGAAACCACACATAAATTAAAAAACTGCTTATAGTTAATGGAAAGCGGATTTAAGAAGGTGTTAATGTGATGAAGAACAAAAAAGCTGTACTTATTGCTGTGGTAGTGCTTCTCCTTTTGTTTGCGGCAGGATGTGACAGCAGGAAAACGGAACCGGTCCAACCCCCACAAGAACAGCCGCCAGTTAGTACGCTTAAAACTGAAGAAAAGCAGCCAGAAAAAATTGAATATGGGGAGATTACAGATCCAGCTGTGCTGGAAAAGCTTTGGCAGGAGTATTTATATGATTCAATTGCCACAGTAGGCAACACCCGGGAGTTTAACTCGGCAGCGGAAATCGATCCCACTTATATAGCTATGTTCTCCTGGTTTAAGTATATATCAGAACATGGTGAGGGCAGTTTACCGTTGGCCGGTAAGGACAGCACGCTGCGCCTCTTCCCCCTTGAAGTCGTTCTTAAATATGCCAACCGCTATTTTAACCTGATTAGCCTGGATGTTTCAAAGGTAGAGAAGCACTACTATGACCCCGGGAAACGAGCCTTCTTATTTAGCATGGGTATGGAAGGCAAGCGCCCCTCTTACACAGAGAACAACCCATGGGGTTTTCAGCTTGATAAAGTGACACGAAACACTGATGGCACTGTCACTGCAGTTATGGTACAATACCATCCTTATCAAACCCGCCGCATCGAGTTAACCAGGACATTGACCTTAAAGGAGCGGGAAGACGGCAGCCTGTATTTTGTAAAGGGTAAGTGGGAGTATGCAAACAACAAACTGGTTGCCCTCACCGGTGATTATCAGCGCTTTGAAAAAATCTCAGGCTTTGACGGTGATATGCAGGAGCTGTCCATGGTGGGCGAGGTAGATGGCAGGATGATTTTGGCCTACACGCCCTATGTAAAAGAGAAAAATACAGTGTTAATGATTGTAACCCCTAATACCATGAAGGTGGAGAAAAAGCTGGACCTGGGTACTAACTGCGAATACTCTGACATCAAGCTAGCAGGAGATGCTCTAATGGTACGCCTAAAGGATAAAGTAATTACCCTTACTAAAGACCTTACTTCAGCTAGTGACATACCTTTACCTCAAGTAATTGCCGATAAAATAGCCCGCGAACCCAAGTACGACGAAGACGGGAATCCAATTATTTTTTTTGGCGGCTACGATCTTTCCCAGGACCGTACGAAGTTTATATATGCCGATGAGGCAGGTCTCAAGCTATGGAACATTGCAGACAACAGCAAGAAGCTCTTGGCTAAAACCGTTGATATTAAAGGTAGTCAGTTAATCAACCATTCTTATCATATGTCTCCCCGGTTTGTAGCGGGTGATAAGAAGGTTATGACTACCATGTCGGGTTATGAAGGCAACCTGGGTTATACACTGTACGATCTGGATAACGGTGAAGCAAAAAGATTTTACATGGATCCCCATGGTTCATCAGCTACTATCCGATATGATACGGGCTTCCTTGGGGTGAACACTTATAATAGACATAAGGAAACATCTGAGTATAAATCAGTATACCTGGACTTTGCCACGGGCAATGTACACGAAATTAAGCTGGCGAATCCCGGTGAGACCGGAGATATTCGATTTCCAGATATGTGTTATGTTGGTAAGAATCATGCAGCATTTATAACCTACACAAGAGACGGTAATGACAATGCCAATCACATGTCTTATATAAACCGTCTTAACTTGAAAACCTTAAAGGTTGAGCCAGAAGTTGTTTCAGTTAAAGCTGCGGGGACCCATATTCTCGGCGTTTTGGCAGATGGGCGGATTGTGTTCTGGTATGAGCTTAATCCCAGTGAGAAAGGTTTATGCATTACGAAGTAAGTATAAGAGCACTCTCTAAACTAGAGAAGGGCGGTAGTCAGAGGCTTACCGCCCTTTTTACAGAAAGAAATACGGAAAACATAACTAAAAATTTAGAGATAAGGTTCGATTTGGTAATTACTCTGGTGAGGACAGTCGTTCTCAAATATACGCATGATAAAAAATTGGTAAAATAAAAACAAAAGGAGGGTGATTGGGCACTTTCCTTTTGCTTTTATTTTCTTCCATTTCTATTAAATCTTTATATGAAAAGGCATTAATACTGTATACATCACCGGAATACTGTATACATAGCTGTTATACTGTATACATGTTTTTTCACACTGTACTTTAACAGAAATGTATTGTAAAATAACGCCATAGAAAAGTGATGATCATTATAAATACTAGACAAATATACAAAAATAAATTGTTTAGGAGGGGAAAAGTATGAATCAATATCCCAAAACGAATGATGTTTTAGGTACGGTGAACAGAGGAGATGCGGCAGAATCAGGATTATGTACCCTCTGCCGGGCTGATTGCCAAGGAAAGTGTGAAACCTGGTTAACCAGCATGATTGGAAGAAAAATGCTGTATCCCCGTGATTTTGGCACAGTTACCGCAGGGAGCAGAAACACCACTCATATAGGGGTGTCCTATAATTCCTTGAGAATCCAGGGATATAACTATGGAGCAACAGGTCTCCCCCAGGGAATTTCCAACTCAGCCGATAACTGTATTTTTCCCAATGTGAATATTGAAACGGAATTTGGCAACGAGGTAAAAACAAAATGCAGGATCCCCATCATGACAGGTGCCCTGGGATCTACCTTTATTGCCGCAAAATACTGGGATGCCTTTGCTACTGGTGCTGCTTTAGTGGGAATCCCTATCGTCGTTGGGGAAAACGTTGTGGGAGTGGATAAGGAAGCAGTTATTGAGAATGGCAAAATCGTTAAAGCTCCCGAACTGGACAGGAGAATTAACACTTATCTGCGTTATTATGACGGCTATGGCGCTATCATTGTGCAGATGAATGTAGAAGATACCAGAAATGGCGTAGCCGAGTATGTTATTGACAAATATGGTGATAAGGTAGTTATTGAGCTCAAGTGGGGACAGGGGGCCAAAAACATTGGCGGCGAAATACAGGTAACAAGCTTGGACTATGCCTTGTTCCTGAAAAATAGGGGTTATGTGGTTGATCCCGATCCCATCAAGCCTGAAGTTCAGGAAGCCTTTAAAAAGGGAGCCATCAAATCTTTTGCCCGTCACAGCAGGCTGGGATATACTGACTTATCTTCCCCTGAGCAAGTCAGAGAGAACTTTATGAGTTCTGTGGAGTATTTGAGGAAAATCGGTTATAAACGGATATCGTTAAAAACCGGTTCCTATGGTATGGAAGCGCTGGCTATGGCCATAAAGTATGCTACCGATGCTAAGCTTGATCTCCTAACTATTGACGGTTCCGGCGGCGGTACGGGAATGAGCCCCTGGAATATGATGGAGACCTGGGGAGTACCTTCAATTTTACTTCATGCCAAGGCTTATGAATATGCTACCATACTGGCAGCAAAAGGTAACAAAGTTGTAGACCTGGCCTTCGGCGGCGGGCTGGCCAGAGAGGATCATATCTTTAAAGCTTTAGCTTTGGGAGCTCCCTTTACCAAACTTGTTTGTATGGGAAGGGCTGTAATGATTCCCGGATTCCTGGGTGCCAATATCGAAGGTGTACTGAAACCTGAGAGAAAAGCCGCAGTCAACGGCAACTGGGATAAATTGCCGGCTGCAGTAACACAAATTGGCACCAGTGCAGAAGAGATCTTTGCGGGTTACTATGATGTCCAGAATAAAGTAGGTAAAGACGAAATGAAAAATATACCCCTGGGTGCCATCGCTATGTGGAACCTGGCTGACAAACTGGCTGCCGGTCTCCAGCAGTTAATGGCCGGTGCCCGGAAGTTTTCTCTGAAAGAAATATCCCGTGATGACTTGGTGGCTGGCAATCGTGAAACAGAAAAAGAAACTAAAATTAAATTCATCACCGATGCTTTGGATGAAAGCGCCAAGAAGATTTTGAATTCCTAATTTAACTTAATGTTAACAATATTAAAGAGCTTCTACCTGTTGTTCTAACAGGTAGAAGCTCTTTGTTTTAAACCAAAAAATAAAAAACCCCTCCCGGTGAAGGGGTTTTGGCATTCATTAGATGGTCGGGATGACAGGACTTGAACCTGCGACCTCTTGGTCCCGAA
>CAZWTM010000105.1:0-7306 GCA_964637385.1 uncultured Peptococcaceae bacterium | reverse complement strand
GGATTACAGAAAGATATGAAGAATAATAAAAAACATTTTAGGAAATTAGGACGGGAGGGGGGGAGGAGACAATGAGAGAAACCATTGCAGAGCGTATTGACAAGATTATCTTGGCTGTAATATCAGTACTATACGTTAACTTCCTTGCCCGTTATTCTATTAGTGAACATCCCATGCTTTTTATTTTTTTCATTGCAACTTTCATAAACCTGGTTATCTACAAAAAATACATCAGAACATTTTCTCTTCCGGCCAGGTATGCTTTTTATATCTTTCAATTAATTATTCTAAATTTTGTTGTCTATTTTTCCCCCAGCCAATTTGTAAATATTCTGCTTTTTCTTCATCTTTTACGTTTTACTGTTGGAACAAGATTGAAAGCTAATTATTTCATGGTCGGCCTGTATATGGGAACCTTTATAATTACTACACTTGTCCATGATTATCATTATGGCAGTGATAATTTTGGCTGGACTTTTTTAAATCTATTTTTGATGTATATTTTTGCCTTCCTTGGCAGTGCCATCAGTGATTACCACCATGAATATAAAGACCTGGCCCGCATCCAGGAATGCCTTCTCCAGCAATCTGTCAGCGGCATCCAATTTATTGACCGTGAAGGGAAAAACCGTATTTTAAACAGTGCGGCGGAAGCTATTTATAAAATGTCCCTTAAAAAAGCATACGGTCAATATGACTATGACCTGATTTATGGGGGACGTAAGTTTGATGAACATGGGCGCTATACCAGCCTGGTTACCGAAACCCTGGAAACAGGAAAAGAATATCGGGGAGTTGAAAAAGAGGTTGTTTTACCCAACGGGGAGAAAAGAGTATATGCCATCCAGACATTTCGGGTGTATGGTGAATATGGCGAAATCCTGGGGGCTATGGGGATCTACCGTGATATTACCGAGAATAAAATGCTCCACCGGGAACTGGAAAATGCCAATGCCGAACTGGCCAGGCTTACGATCACTGATGGGCTGACAGATTTGTATAATTATCGTTATTTCCAGTACAGGCTTAAGGTGGAAGTAGAACAGAAAAAGCAAAATGTGGCCTTATTAATGATTGACGTGGACTTTTTCAAACAGTATAACGATATTTACGGGCATCCTGCTGGGGACAGGATTTTAAAGGAGATAGCTGAGGTTATTAAGGAAAATGTGCGGAGTGAAGATGTGGTAGCCCGTTACGGCGGAGAAGAATTTGCGGTTATTTTACCGGGAGTGGATTTAGAAAAAGGGTGGGAAATTGCGGAACGTCTGCGCGCAGCAGTAGAATCCCACCATTTTGCAGGGCAGGAAAAACTACCCTATGGCTGCTTGACCATATCTATAGGAATAGCAACCTGTAAGACTGGACATATTTCTGCAGAAGAACTTCTGTACCAGGCTGATACGGCTCTTTATCGCGGTAAGACCTCGGGAAGAAACCAGGTGGTTATCGCGAGTTAGTTATTAGTTATTAGTTACTAGTTACTAGTGGCTGACGCTTCCCGGCTCCCGATACCCGATACCCGACTAAGTTATTGTTTAAAAGGCAACGGGCGGCAGGTAGCGTTAAAGTGAGTCGGATAGCAGAATCGTAAGTTGGTTACCGGTCGACGCGCTCTGTCACTGAATTCGGAAGTCGTAAATATGAATTCCACGCTTGGGAAAAGGTTATGCTAAAACAAGCCTGAATCGTGAGGGAGGTATTAGGATGCCTTTTATTCCTAAGCGTGTTTTTTTTGAGAAAGAAGCGTTGAATTACTCCTTGGGCCGTGAACTTTTCGAGCATTTTCAAAAGATGGGTATACCTGTTAACGTGATCGGTACCCATAACCGGGTTACTGGTATACCGGGTAAAACTCCCCAGGAAGCTTATATGGAGGCTAAACGGACTTTTGTGGTAGGGGTACGCAAGACCATGAAATTTGAGACCTGTAAACCCTCAGCCCACTATCAGCTTCCCCTTTGTACCAGTTGTGTGGGTAAATGCGAATACTGCTATCTTAACACCACTTTGGGGAAAAAACCCTATCTCCGGGTTTACGTAAATATTGAAGAAATACTGGACAGGGCGAGGGCTTATATCCTGGAGCGCGCCCCGGAAATCACATATTTTGAAGGTGCGGCTACTTCTGATCCCCTTCCTTTTGAAGCATATACAGGTGCCCTGGCCAAAACCATAAGTTTTTTTGCCGGAGAGGCTTTGGGCAGGTTTCGTTTCGTAACTAAATTTACAGAAGTGGATTCACTTTTACATGTAGAACATGGAGGGCACACCCGGTTCCGCTTTAGTCTCAATACCCAGCCTGTTATAGAAAAATATGAGCACAATACTCCAGGATTGAGGGAGCGTGTGGCAGCGGCCGTGAAAGTGGCGAAAGCCTGCTATCCCTTAGGTTTTATTATTGCTCCGGTAATACTTTATGAGGACTGGCGCCAGGATTACGGAGGACTTATCGACATGCTGGCTCAGAAATTACCGCCGCTAGCAACGGAGAATCTAAGTTTTGAAATTATAACCCACCGTTTTACGGCCCGGGCAAAAAATAATATTCTTTCCGTCTTTCCCATGACGACACTGCCTATGAAGGAAGGGGAACGCCAGTTCAAGTTTGGCCAGTTTGGCTATGGCAAATATGTTTATCCGAAAGATGATTTAGATGAAATAAAAGAGTTTTTTTCTCAACGTCTTTCTCGGAGATTTCCCCAGTCGGAGCTTGATTATATTGTTTAATAAAGTCGGTTTAGAGTTTGCTTGTCTTTTCCCCTTTCCAATATTCCAAAAATCTTTGGTCTTAACGACAGCAAAAGAGGAAGCCGCAGGGGCGGCTTCTTAAAAATTATATAGATAGAGGAGGGAGAGAGTATGAGAGAGACGGCCATTAACGTTGGTACTCATATTCTTTGCAGGTCTAGGGGATAAATATTACTGAAAAAGATTGGTATATTATAAAGGAGAGTTGAGATGCGCAATATCTGGAAGGGAGTTATATCTTTCGGCCTGGTGAACATTCCTATTAAACTTTATACGGCCACAGAACCAAAAGATATTAAATTTAATTTTTTACATAGACAGTGTAAATCTCCTATCAAATATGAAAAGGTATGTCCTGTTTGTAATGTAGAAGTAAAGAATGAGGACCTGGTCAGGGGTTATGAATATGAGAAAGGACGTTATGTGATCATCGAAGAAGAAGACCTGGAGAAAATACCCTTAAGTACTTTAAAGGCCATCGAGATATTGGACTTCATAAATCTAGGGGAAGTAGACCCAATCTATTATGTTAAGTCCTACTATATTGCTCCCGGGGATTTAGGGGTAAGACCTTATCGCCTTCTCTACGAAGCCATGAAACAAACAGGTCGTGTTGCTATAGCCAGGGTGGTTTTGCGGCAAAAAGAGTCCCTGGCCCTTTTAAGAGTTTATGAGAATTGTTTAGTCATGGAAACAATTTTCTATCCGGATGAAATCCGCAATCCTGCTTTAATACCTGAACTTCAGGCGGAAGTCAATGTTCATGAGAATGAGCTAAAGATGGCCGTTACCCTTATAGAAAATTTGACTGCGGAATTCCGGCCGGAAAAATATACCAACCATTACCGGCAGGCTTTGATGGAGTTAATCCAAGCTAAAATAACAGGCGAAGAGATAGCTGTACCGGAAGAACGGGAAGTCACCAAAGTTATAGACTTAATGGAGGCACTCAAAGCCAGTATTGAGGCGGCACAAAAAGAAAAGGAAGAAGCCGGGGAAAAGACGAAAAGAGGAAGGAAGAAAAAAGGAGCCTAGTAGTTATGAGACATTCCTCTTGGAGCGTAAAAATTGGGTAGAGGGCTTCAGAGAGGTGAGAGGAGTGCTCACACGAAGGGGAAGAAGGCGGCCCACAACCGCCTTTTTATTATGTCTTTCTTTGCTTTTTACTTATTTTTGGTGGATTAGCGAGGTCCAATGGGTAGCACCGGCATTTAGCGGGATGGGGCCTTTAAAGGGTAAAATTATCTGCATAGATGCCGGACATGGCGGCAGGGACCCTGGTGCAGTGGCAGGAAAAATTATGGAAAAGGATGTTAATCTTGATATCGCCAAGCGTATGGCCATGCTTTTGAAACAACAGGGAGCAAGACCAGTATTGACAAGGACCAGGGATAAAAATATGGCTTATCGTCCTGTGCAGGGAAGCTTGCAGCTGGCCGCACTTATGGCAAGAGTACATATTGCAGAAAAGAGCGGCGGACATGTTTTGGTCAGCATTCATTGCAACAGCGAAGCGGAGGGGAAGTACTCAGGCCCCCAAACCTTCTATGAGAGAGGGAACAGGAGAAGTACACACCTGGCCCGCTTAATACAGGAAGAACTGGTACAGGTACGCAGTACCGGGCGCCAGGCTATTCCCGGAGATTATTATCTTTTATCTACAGTAAAGTTACCGGCTGTCATTGTGGAAGTGGGTTTTTTATCCCATGCCCGCGACCTTCAGCTTCTAACCTCACCCCACTTCCGCCAGCAGGTGGCGGAAGCCATTGCCCGGGGGATTTTACGGTATTTTATGGAGTAGGTATTTTTGAAGATGTAGGCGGGGGCATGGTCATTAATATTTATTAAATTTAGCCATGAATTTAATACAAAATTTATGATATTCGACAAAAATTTCCCTTTTTCTCTAAAGGATACCGGGACAACTTTGGCGAATAACTACTTTAAGAAAATTATGGAGGTGTCAGTAATGATTCGTTGGGTCGTTGTATTAACAGCATTAGTCTCCTTATTAATGACAGCAGCTTCTGGTTGGCGTTGGTAGTGATAAATGAGTGAGAAAATTTAAGGAGGTGCCAGTAATGATTCGTTGGGCCGTTGTATTGACAGCATTAGTCTCCTTATTGATGACAGCAGCTTCCGGCTGGCGTTGGTAGTGATAAATGAGTGGAGAAAATTTAAGGAGGTGCCAGTAATGATTCGTTGGGCCGTTGTATTGACAGCATTAGTTTCCTTGTTGATGACAGCAGCTTCCGGCTGGCGTTGGTAACACTGGTAACAATTGAGGGATTATTAAACATTTTATCAGAATTTAAATATTAAAAATAGTTTAAGTGGACAAAGAAGGCAAGAAATATATAAAGTTGCCATTCAGCAATAAAAAGCCTGGCATAAGCCAGGCTTCTGTATTTTTATGCTGCAATCAGAAATAACTATTCGATGGCCTTGTTTAAATCTTCCACCAATTTGTCTACATCAATACCGTGAACCATAGCCCCCTGGGCCAGGTTCTCAAAACGGGCGGCGGCACAGCCTAAACAACCCATTCCATGCTTCATAAAAACATCTACAGTTTGGGGATATTTTTGCACAATTTCTGTAATGGACATTTCCTTAGTAATTTTCATGCTAAATCCTCCTTAAGGTTAATACGTCTTGAAGTATAGCAAATTTTTCTTCCGGTAACAACATTGCATAGGGTGTATTTAAGAATATTATTGCTTTTTTTGATACAAATTATTATCGAAGAATATAATAATGGGGTGATGACGAGTGCCAAAGGAAAAATTTTTAAAATTTGGCGGCATAAAGTTTAAAGCCCTTGAGAACCCCAAAGGAATTAACACTTATGTGAGGAGTCTGCCTGAGGACCAAAGATCCAGTATGTTTGAGGTAGCCAAGGAACTGGAAAACCGGGGGATGATCCAATTTACCGGTCCCTTAAAGAGCGAAGCAGTGGAAGACTCCTGTTTGTAGCCCGAAAATGATTCGGGCTTTTTATTCTTATTTTTTGCCGATTAGCCTCCAGTACGCCTCTTGCAGTTTTTTGGTGATAGGGCCTACTTTCCCATCCCTTACGGGTTCGTTATCCAGGATAGTAATGGGCATGACTTCTGTAGTAGTGCCTGTTAGGAACACCTCATCAGCTTCCTTATAAAATTGGGGAGAGACGAATTCTTCCCGGACGGTATACCCCATTTCTTTTGCCTTGGCGATAACGACAGCCCGGGTAACACCTGCCAGGATCAGGTTGTTAGCGGGAGCGGTGTAGATAACATTATCTTTGACAGCAAAAGAGTTACTGTTGGAACCCTCGGTCACAAATTTATTGTCACGGACCAGGATGGCTTCAAAACAACCAGCTTCCACCGCCAGCTGTTTGGTCAAAACGCTGCCCAGGAGGTTGATGGATTTGACATGACATTTCAGCCAGCGTTCATCGGCGACCATAATGGCTCTGGCTCCATTGGCAAATAGCTCGGGAGGAATGACTTTCGCGGGCCGAATGGTGCCGGAAAGGATAGATCTGGTATTGGGGGGGAAGGAATGAACCCGTGGTGCAACGCCTCTCGTCCACTGCAGGTATAGCATAGCATCCTTCATTCCCGATTCCTTCAGTAACTGGTGGCAGAAGTTTTCAACTTCTTCCCGGCTAAAAGAAGGAACAAGACGGATTTCCGCACAGCTTCTTTCCATACGGTCAAGATGTTCTTTTAAATACACATATTTACCACCGATAGCCAGGATAACTTCATAGACACCATCACCGAATTGATGTCCGCGGTCTTCCAAGGGAACTACCAAAGCATCAATGTCCACAATTCTTCCGTCAATAAAACCTAATGACCTCATTTTATCTCCTCCTTGTATTAGTTGGTAGTTGTAGGTTGATAATTGTTGTCTTTGGCTATTAAATTTATACAAACTATCAACTATCAACTAATGTATAGCTCCAGCTTATTTCGCTCCGCAGGGATTGGGAAACGGAGCAGTATTTTTCCAGGGAAAGCGTAATAGCCCTTTCTACCTTTTCCGGGGTAAGCCCTTCACCTGCTAATTTATAATGCACCTTTACCTTGGTAAAATAGCGGGGTGATTCGTTGGCCCGCTCCCCAGTTACTTCCATTTCTAATGATGTTAACTTAAGCCTCATTTTTGTTAATATATCTACAATGTCTATACCACTGCAGCCTGCCACAGCCTGTAAAACAAGTTCTGTGGGACGGGGGCCCTGGTTTTCACCACCGTGGTCCGGGGAAGCGTCCATCGTAATGTTGTGACCTTCTGGAGTAGTTCCTTGAAAAGCCATTTTCCCCAGCCATTTAACCTGTACCTGCATAAAAGACACCTACTTTCTTGAAATCATTTCCGTAACGGGGTTTAGGGAGTATTTTTTCTTGTAGTTTATTATCATTATACTCCTTGCGCCCAGGTTTTTTCTACCTAGACATGCAAAAAGGCCTAAGAATCCTTTGGATAGATTTAACAGAAAAATATCATTTACTTAAAAAATAAGGACATGGTAAGGTAACTTTATACAGTTTTCGGAATAAAG
>CAZWTM010000104.1:0-7525 GCA_964637385.1 uncultured Peptococcaceae bacterium | reverse complement strand
CGTCGATTCTTAAAATGATAAACTGGCCGGGTTCAGCTTTGGCCGCGACTTCTGGACTGAATACTTCAAAAAGTTTTATTGTGGGGGCCAATACTTTTTTCCTGACAATTTTATACATGCTCCACGCACCTTTCGCCATTTTTTTAATTTAATCAACTTTTTAGCAATATTCGTACCAATAAAGAAACAAAGGCACATCGTGCCGTAAAGTAAAATTCTACAAGACTTGTCCGGATTTGTGGTTTAAAAGTGGTTTAAAAATTCCGTGACTTTTTGCACCAGGACAATGTCGATTCAATTCCCCACCATCCAGGCTTTTCCTTGATTTTTTGAGGCTCAGCCCACTGGAGCGTTTGACTACATCCCGGTCGATAAAAGCACCATCAATTGGATATTCATTCTCTCAGCCGTTCCCACTCTTTTTCGATGTCCGACCTCCCTCATATATAATTTCAGTCCGAAGCATAACGAAAAAAAAATAACTCCCCCAGATTGAGGAGTTATTAAACGAATTACTTTATAACACTACGGCTTCGACTTTTCCGCCGCCAGGTGAAGAATTTTCTCCAGCAACCGCTCACGGGTTTGGTCGACCCCCGAAAAATCCATCGCTGCCACATAAAACCGTTCCAGGTCATCGTGAATCCGCTTGGCTGTAGTGATCTCAGCCACTCCTTCCGCGAAAACGCCTTCGAACTGTTTCTCTATCTCCGCGATGAACGCGCTGTTTTCATAAAGGATCACCGAATCGATAAGCTCGAGTAAATCCAAAACTTTGTCCCCCGGCCGCCGGGGTTCCACCACATGGGGAGAGGACCCATCTACGACCGCGGTCTTTAAAGCAGGGATGATCACCGCATCCAGCTCATCGGGGTCAAAACCACAGTGGTAGAGGTCAACCGAGTAACCCCGCTTAAGCGCCGCCTGCCCCACCTGCTGAAGCACAGCTGATTTCCCGCATCCTGGCTGACCCCGTAAAATATAGCGTCGCGTGCAATCCTCCGTGATACTGTCCATAAAGTTGACCGGTCCCGCCGGGGTAATGGCAGTCGCAAACAAGTGCCGAACCCGCGGGACAACCTGAAAGATTTCTTCGATTAATTCGGCTGTCAGGGCGCCAAGCCTGGCCGAATCTAACCCGGTTTTCAGACAATTCGCCCACTCGTCAGTGATTCCTCTGGCCTCTCGCAGGCGGACATAAGCCTGTTGAAAGTGCTGTGCAATCTGGTCAGTCAGGAATATAATTTCCTCCCGGTGCTCCCGCAACAGCTGTTCGTTCCAGTGATCACCCAGGTTAATGATCTCATCCACCGCCCCGGGGTATTTCGGGTCAATCACGTGCGGCGTCATTCCATTACGCAAACCGTATCTGTCAAGGGAATTTTCACATCCAGGATCAGCTCAGTGTCATGAACCGTTATCCGCTGGATCACCGCCCGGATGACTTCACGACGGTCAGCATCGTCAAGGTCATCCAGCTTATCCGCGACCCGATCAGCTATTTCCTTCAATAACTCAACGCTCCTGGCCGCATCTACCTCGCTGGACAGCTTGCTCTCAAGTTCGTTGAGTCGTTTTTCCACCCCCTCTTTTTCTCTGGCTACTTCTGAAACCGCTCTATCAAAATCGTCAAGACTTATTTTACCTCGCCGGTAAGCCAAAAAAATTCGTTCCCGCTCATCGTCGAGCTCAATAGACCTATTCACTAAAATTTTTATTTCTCCTTCAATTGCCGAATTTTTACTCACCCTAAGATCAGCCGCTTGCAATATTCCCTCTGGATCGGACAACCATTCTTTAACTTTATTCCAGACAATATCCTCAACCTGGTCGGCCCGTAAAAAAGATGAATCGCACCTGACCGGCACCTTTTTATAGTCATAACCCGAAACATGCCGTTTAGCACAGACGTAATAACGGTACCCATTATTGAAGTTGCCGTGGACAGAGCTGCCGCACTTACCACAATAAAGAAGAGAGGACAGTAGATAATAATTTACTGTCTGGCCCCGTCTTCCTCGCTTGTTTTTTTTTAAAGTATTTTGTACTTTTTCCCACTCTTCTTTCGTGACCATCGGTGTGATCGGTACGGCAATCCATTCATTGTCCGACCTGAGAGTCGGCGACCTCTGCTCTCCCCGCTGTCTGGCTGCTTTGATTCCTTCGGTGTTATACCGGTTTAAGTAAATCATGCCAGTGTAAGTAGGGTTTTTCAAGATTCTCCGTATTGTACCCCGGTACCAATGCCTTCCCTTCGGTGCCGGGATACCCTGTTTGTTAAAAACCTGGGCGATCCTTTCCGGTGAAAGTCCCTCCAGGACCATCTCTACCATCCGCCGGTAGATGATCGCCTGACCGCTGTCCACGTAGAGCCGCCCGTCTTTATACCGGTAGCCGAACAGGTGCGGCGAGTGGGTTAGCAGACCTCTCTTAGCCTTAGTCCGCTTGCCAAACATCGACCTGATCTTGAATTTTTCTTTCTCATACTCCGCGATTGCGCCCCGTAGCGAAAAAAAGAGCCGCCCTTCCGGCGTATTCTGCCATTCAAAATTGACAAACTCCAGCTGGCAGCCTGTCTTTTCAATTGTCTCCGCCAGGAAAAGCTGGTGCGACAGCTTCCGGCTCAGCCGGTCCGGGTCATAAGCGATAAACCACCTGGCCCCGGCCCGGACAGCGCTCAAGGCAGCCTGAAGGCCAGGGCGTTCCAGGATTTCTCCTGTTACCCCGACGTCCAGAAATTTCTCCACCCTGACTGCCCCTAATTCTTTAGCTTTTTTATAACAGACCTGTTCCTGGCCTTCCAGGCTGTAGCCATAGCGCGCCTGGTCCTCCGTGCTGACCCGGATGTACACAACAGCGAACATTCCCCATCCCCTTACTTAGATTGTGCAGTCATTTTTTTCATAAGTTTTAAAAATACGATCTTTCTAGCCTGCGCCAAAGCCTGTCGACATTCCTCCGCGCTGCCAACCTGGACCAACTTTACGGTTAAAGATTTTTGCTTTTTCATATTATCAATCCTCCTTGCTGTTAAAATTTATGTCGCTGATTGATTGTCCTATTCGGACATTAAAAAGACTGCTTATTAAAGCAGTCTCATCCTTGTTGCTTATCCCTTTAATTCTTCATAACCTGCATTTTACTTTTTATAAAGAAATATGTTAAATATACTTTATATTTTTGTTCTGCTTTTCCGAAGTATATTTTCCTGCCTGGAGCTCCGCCCATTGCCGGGCCTTCGAGTTTTTCCAAGGAGTGCCGCGAATAGTCGTGGCGGATAACCCCAAGCCCGCGGTGATTAGACCCAGCCGCTGTGAACCAGACCTTAACCCCACTTATCATGAGATGGCCTCTTACTACAGAACGGTCATTGTGCCAGCTCGCTCCCGCAGGCCCCGGGACAAGGCCAAGGTAGAAACGGCGGTTCAGATCGTGGCAGTTTGGTGTACTAACAGTAGCAGCATCACTCATCTCGATTTGCTGGTCGCCATCAATCGGAATGAAAGGTCGCCTTCGCTCGGAATCGATGGTCGATTTCGTCGGAATACGGAGCTACTCCTTTTCTAAATAACTGTTAAAACTGGCAGCACAAAGACCCTAAAGCCCTTACTGTCAAGTTGTAAGGAAAATTTCTTAAGGCCCTCAAAGATCCTTTCTTGATCATTATCATTATCGTTGATTACAGCAGCTACGGCACAGTTGAACCCCGGCCATACCGAATTGTCCAGCTTGGGCTCACTGTTTTTCCCTTTGCCCAGTACCCTGTCCCATTTGGTAAAGCCATTAACTCCCAGCGAGTTGAGCATCTCCATTACGTCCTCGTCAAGATCCGCATCATAAGTGATAAAAAGTAGCTTCATCACTGCACCTCCCAGAAAACAGCACCTGGTAAAAACCGTAGGTCTTCATCAGAGGAACTTCGCGCCTACCTTCTGATACTGGCCGTCTTTTGGAGTCTTCGTTCCTCAAACAGACAGTAAACCGTCGGAATGAGGACCAGAGTGACCAGGGTTGACACGGCTAGTCCTCCCATCATGGTGATTCCCAGCGGGTTCCATATCTCTGCGCCTACACCTCTTGAAATAGCCAGAGGTAACATACCGAATAAAGTGGCACTTGTAGTCATTAAAATTGGTCTTAGCCTGTTGCGTCCGGCATTAGTTATTGCTTCCAGCAAAGGCTGACCTCTATTTTGTAACAGGTGGGTATAGTCGAGAAAAATAACAGCGTTTTTAACTACAATTCCTGTCAACATGATTATGCCCATGTAAGAAATTAAGCTTAAGGTTGTCCCCGTTATATAAAATGCGTAAAATACACCCGTTAAAGCAAAGGGCACAGAGAACATTATGATCAGCGGATCCCTGAAATTGCCGTACAGCGAGGCCAGAACCATGTAAACAAGCATAATTCCCAGAAGCAGCAACAAGCCGAGGTCCTTAAAGGCCTCTTGTTGTTGTTCAACTTCTCCGCCGAAGCTAAGTGAAACACCCGGTGGTATATCCACATTTTCAAGAGCATCTTTGATGTCGTTGGTAATTTCACCGAGGGAACGGCCGTACTTATCTGCCTCTACCTTGACAATTCGCTGGCGGTTGTTCCTTTCAATTTCTACAGGTCCCTCGCCACTTTTTATTTCGGCGATATTTTTCAATTTAATCATTCTGCCATCGGGAGTAAAGATCGGCACTTCTGGTAAATTCTCCAGCCTGTTTTTGTCCGCTTCGCTCAGGCGAGTGAATATATCAAAGCTATCACCCGCATCGCGGAAATCAGTACTAGCATCGCCATAAAAATAGTTACGGACCGTACCAGCGATCATAGCAATATTTAGCCCAAAGGAGGCTGCTTTTTCACGATCCACCTCCACCCAAAGCTCCGGTCGGGGATCTTTTTGACTGATAGAAACATCTGTTGTGCCGGGAACTTCCTGAACAATCTTTTTCACCTGTTCTGCCACCATGATGTTTGTATTTAGGTCAGGACCCGCAACTTCAACAACAATCGGTTTTCCGCCGCCCATCATGAGTGTGGAAAGCATACTTGTGGCAGTAACCTTCATCCGGCTTATGCCAGGTATTCTTTCCAGTTGTTCTCTTAATTTGCTGGCGATCTCACTAGCACTGCGTTCCCTCTTATCTCTGTCTACTAGTTTAAAACCAATTGTCCCTACGTTGGAGCCTTCGTCCATGCCCATAGCCACGCCGAATCCTTCTTCTGTCTGCCCGTCACGAGCGTAAGAGTGTCTCAATTCTTCCGGTTTTACTATTTCACCAATGGTTTGCAGAATTTTTTCCACAACCCTGTTTGTTTCCTCTATTCTTGTTCCTTCTGGCAGGCGAAATTCAACGTTGACATCCCCGGAATCCATATCCGGTATAAAACTGGTACCTATAAAGGGAACCAGGGCGAGGCTGCTGGTAAAAATCAATACTGACCCGATAATAACAGGCTTTTTGTGGGACAGGGCCCAGGCGAGGACGCGGCCGTAAATGTCTTCAATAAAAACCAGATATTTCTCTGTAGTTGTGTAAAATTTGCTCCAAAAGCTATCGTTTTTTTCCATGGATTCTTTATTGCTGGTTCCCAGCCACTTCGAGGACAACATCGGCGTCATGGAAAGGGCAGTAAAAAGGGATGCCAGCAAGGTCACGACCATAACAAAGCCCAGTTCCTTAAAAAGGGTTCCCGTAATTCCCCCCACAAACATCAGCGGAACAAAAACCACTACCACTGTCATGGTTGACGCCGTCATGGCCATCCCCACTTCGCTTGCGCCATAAATGGCGCTGGTTATCGGCCGGCCGCCGCGCTCAAGGTGGCGGGTGATATTCTCCAGGGCTACAATACCGTCGTCTACAACTAGGCCGCAAGCAATAGCAAGTGACAGCAGAGAAATGATGTTGATAGTACGACCAAATAAGGAAAGGGGTATAAAGGCACTAATCAGGGAAAAAGGTATAGTAAGGGCGATGATGGCAGCCGCCTTGACTCTTCTTAAAAATAAAATTGTTACAATTATTACAAGAAAAACGCTTCTCAATAATTCATCCTGCAAAGTCTTAATGGAACGCAAAATATCTTCAGAAGTATCTATAACAGTATTGATTTTAACATCGGTGGGCAGTTCTTTTTCTATTTCTTTAAGTTTATTTTTAACCTCATGAGCAACTTTTACGGTATTTTTACCGCTCTGCTTTTGTAATATAAGAACGATGGCTTTTTTTCCATCTCCCCAGCCGTTGACAGTCTGTTCTTTGTAGGCGTCCTCAACTTCGGCGACGTCCTTAAGGTAAACAGGTCTGCTGTTAAAATAGCCGACGACCGTATTTTTTATTTCTTCTACATCCTTGTACCTAGCCGGAAACCGGACAAAGTATTCCTGCGGGCCAGATTTTATACTGCCGGCCGGCAGATTTAAGTTTTCTGCCGCTAGAACCTGTTTAACCTGCAGTAAATTCAGGTGGTAACCGTTTATTTTTTGCAGGTCGAAATGAACATTTATTTGCCTTTCCATACCCCCGTACAGCTGAACAGCACCGACTCCAGGGACGCGTTTTAATTCGTCAGCAATCTGTTTCTCCGTTAAATAATAGAGTCTTGGCCAGCTGGTATCTCCAGTGATGGTCATGGCTAGAATGGGAATGCTGGCACTGCTGAACTTAAAAATCATGGGCTCATCTGCATCATCTGGAAGTTTCTTTTTGGCCAGTTCCAGTTTATCCCGGATGTCATTAGTAGCTTCTTCCAGATCCGTACCCCACTCGAATTTACAGGTGACCAGGGAAAGGTTATCCAGAGATTTGGAGGTAATCGTATCCAAATTGTTTACCATGCTGGCCTGATCTTCGATGTGTTTGGTGATTTCCGTTTCCACGTCGGAAGCACTCGCTCCCGGCCAGACGGTCAGGATGCTTACTGCCGGCATTTCGATGTTAGGAAGCAGATCAATGGGAAGCCTAGCTAAAGAAAATATTCCTAAAATAATTATGGCTAGAAAGAGCATTAAGGTAGCTACTGGCTGTTTGACAGAGAATTCAGGAAGCCTCACTGTCTGTAACACCTCTTTCTTCTATAGAAACCTGGGCACCATCGTAAAGCCGATTTTGTCCCCTAGTAACCACTAGTTCTTTTTCAGTTAAGCCTTCAATTATTTCGGTGAAATTGTTCTGTGTAATTCCCGTCTTTACATTCTTCAATACTGCCTTGTTGTCTTTGACAGTATATACATAATAGCTTCCTGTTCCTGGCATTTTGCAAAGAGATTCAGCAGGAACTACCAAGGCTTCCCTTTCGCCTAGATATAACTTAACGCGGGCAAACATGCCAGACCGAAGTTCATACTTTTCATTAGGGATGTAGATTTCAATCTCAGCTGTCCGGGTAGCCGGATCTATAGTGGGGTTGATAATTGAAAGAAAGCCTTCAAATACTTTCCCAGGAAAAGCATCCACAGTTATTTCTGCTTTCATTCCTTATCTGTTAAACTCAACTTAGGGAGCAGGAATACTCACCCAAGTTGGCA
>CAZWTM010000103.1:0-7611 GCA_964637385.1 uncultured Peptococcaceae bacterium | reverse complement strand
GGGCTATCCAGTGGAATTATCCCCGGGGGACCTTTGGGGTCCAGTTCAGGTATGGGTAAAATAATTTAAAGATTATAAAGTGTGGTTGCTGCACCATTTAACCACAGGCCGTTTTCTTAGGAAACGGTCCTTTTTTTTTTAATAAAAAAATCTTGCATTTTTGCATCAGAAGGAATATAATATACAAAAATTGCACCAGTGAAGGGACACAAATTCGGTAGGATGGCAGGTTTGTTCCCCTGGAAAGTGAATTACTGGTAGGATGGTAGTATGGTAGGAAGATACGTGTGTGCCAGGCACCCTTCCTAGGGGTGCCTTTTTGTATCTATCTGCACCCGTATGCTGACCATACTCACACCAAAATGAAGGAGGTATGGAAAATGATTGTTGTCATGAGAACAGGTGTCAAAGAAGAATTGGTTGACAGGGTAGCCAGGAGGTTAGTTGAGAATGGCTTCCAGATTCATCTTTCCGTAGGGGTGGAAAGAACCCTCATCGGAGCTGTGGGAGATAAGTCCCATTATTTGGACTTAGCCCTGGAAGCTATGGAAGGTGTGGAGAAGGTTATTCCTATCCTGGCTCCTTACAAACTGGCCAGCCGTGAATTTAAACCCGACGATACCGTTATCAGGATAGGTGACGTTACCATAGGTGGAGAGCAAATCCAGGTCATGGCCGGACCCTGTGCCGTAGAGAGCAGGGAGCAGCTTTTAGAAGTAGCGGAAATGGTGAGAGAAAGAGGAGCCCGTATTCTAAGGGGCGGGGCCTTTAAACCCCGGACTTCTCCCTATGCCTTCCAGGGTCTGGAGGAAAAAGGACTGGAATACCTGGCCGAAGCCCGGGAAAAGACGGGTCTCTTAATTGTTACGGAAGTGATGGACACGCAAAAGGTGGCTATGGTTGCCCAATACGCTGATATTTTACAGATTGGGGCCAGGAACATGCAGAATTTCCCCCTGCTGCGGGAGGTAGCAAAATATAACAAACCTGTGCTTCTAAAAAGGGGACTTAGTGCCACCATTGAGGAATGGATTATGGCTGCCGAGTATATTATGGTCAGCGGCAATCACCAGGTAATTCTTTGTGAAAGAGGGATTCGTACCTTTGAATCCTTTACCCGGAACACTCTGGATCTTTCCGCGGTTCCGGTCATCAAAGAGTTGAGTCACTTGCCCGTTATTGTTGATCCAAGCCACAGTACTGGAAAATGGAAGCTGGTACAGCCTATGGCCCGTTCGGCTATCGCCGCCGGTGCCGACGGCCTGATCATCGAAGTCCATCCCAAACCCAGCGAAGCCCTGTGTGACGGTCCCCAGTCTGTAACGCCGGAGAGATTTTCCAACATTATGGGAGATTTACAAAAAATGGCCGCTGTGATGGGGAGAACCATCTGACGGGGAGGCCGGGGAACATGATTAAGCATATTACCATCATTGGCTTAGGAGTGATCGGGGGTTCTCTGGGAATGGCCCTCAAAGGAAAAAAACCCTGGATCAAAGTGTGTGGCTATGATACAAAACAGGAAGTCCTGGATGAAGCAGTGGCCCGCCATGCGATTGACTGGGGGACTCTCCATCTGGAAGAGGCCGTAAGGGATGCAGAAGTTATTTTTTTAGCTACGCCCATGACGGCAATGCCCGGAATTTGCCGGGAGATGGTACCCTTCTTAAGACCAGGTACTATTATTACAGATGTGGGTAGTACCAAAAGAAATATAGTGAATACTTTACAGGAAATTTTACCCCCTGCTGTATCTTTCGTAGGCGGTCACCCCATGGCCGGTTCCGAAAAAGGAGGGCTTCAGGGGGCCCAACAACTGCTCTTTGAGAATGCTGCCTACATCCTGACCCCTACTTCGGAAACTGCAAGTCACGCCCTGGAGGCAGTAAAACAACTGGTCCAGGATTTAGGTGCCAATGTTATCCTGCTTTCCCCCGAAGAACATGACCGGAAAGTAGCGGCGGTAAGTCATTTGCCCCATCTGGTAGCCAGTGCCCTGGTTTCTACTGTGGGTGAACTGGAAGAAAGGGAAAAAGGGTATTTTGCCCTAGCTGGAGGAGGGTTCCGTGATTCTACCCGTATTGCCGCCAGTAACAGTGAGATGTGGTGTGACATCTTTATGCAAAACGCTAATATTCTCTTATCCCTTATTCAGGGTTTCAGGCAGTCCTTAAAAGAATTAGAAAGATCCATTGTGAAGAAAGACCAGGAAGCTTTACTGCAAATCCTAAGGCGTTCCCGTATGTTGCGGGAAGGCTTGCCTACAGGTCTTAAAGGGATTATACCTGAGCTTTTTGAAGTAACGGTTACAGTCCCTGACCAGCCGGGAATTATCGCAGAACTCTCTCACCTTTTAGGCGAGAAAGGTATTAATATCAGCGATATTGCCATACAGCCGGTAAGAGAAGACGACGGTGGTACCATCCGTTTTGGTTTCACCCGTGAGGACTGGAGAAATCAGGCTGTAGAAATTCTTCAGGCCAAAGGCTTTCCTGTAAGAAAAACTGGGGTATAATAAATGATGATTATGCTGGGTAAGAGGAGCCGATGTCAATGCGTATAACGATAACACAAACCAAAGAGTTACAAGGGATAATTCGAGTCCCGGGAGATAAATCTATTTCCCACCGTTCTATTATGCTGGGGGCTTTAGCCCAGGGTGTTACCCAGGTTGAGGGATTCCTCATGGCTGAGGATTGCCTGAGTACAGTGCGCTGTTTCCGGGCTTTAGGTGTTCCCATCACCATTGAAGATAAAAGTGTCCGGGTTGAGGGCAGAGGACTTTACGGCCTGCAGGAACCCGGGGATGTTTTGGACGTAGGTAATTCAGGCACCACCATCCGGTTAATGATGGGGATTTTAGCCGGACAGCCTTTCACCTCTTTTCTCACGGGCGATCCTTCCATACGCCGTCGTCCCATGGGGAGGGTGGCCAAACCCTTAAGGGAAATGGGGGCCACTATTCTGGGGCGGCAGAATGGGAACCTGGCTCCTCTGGTAGTCCAGGGAGGAAAACTGAAATCCATCTCTTATCAAACGCCTGTGGCCAGTGCCCAAATCAAGTCCTCTATTCTTTTGGCCGGTCTCTATGCTGACGGCTGGACGGAGGTCATCGAACCTGAGCAGTCCCGCAATCACTCGGAATTAATGCTCAAAGCCTTTGGCGCAGAAATTGAAAGAGACGGGCTGGCTGTCCGTGTCAAAGGTGGAGCACAACTCAAGGGGCAAAAGGTGCTGGTGCCCGGAGACATTTCTTCGGCGGCTTTTTTTATAGTGGCGGGGCTGATTGTTCCCCAGGCAAAAATTATTATTGAAAACGTCGGTTTAAATCCCACCCGCGATGGCATCATAGAAGTTTTACAGGCCATGGGGGGGAAAATCCGACTATACGATACCCGTGTGGTAGCAGGGGAACCTATTGGCAATATAGAAGTAGAAAGCAGTGAACTGCGGGGTGTGAGTATTGGCGGTGCCATGATACCCCGCCTCATTGATGAAATACCTGTGCTGGCTGTGGCTGCCGCTTTTGCTAAAGGAGTTACAGAGATCCATGATGCGGCAGAATTGAAAGTTAAGGAAAGTAATCGCCTGGCTGCTATCAGTGAGGGTTTGACCCGGATGGGGGCGCAAATCGAGGAACTCCCCGATGGTTTACGCATCGTAGGGGGTAAGGCTTTAAAGGGTAATGTTTGCGAAAGTTATCATGACCACCGTATCGCCATGGCTTTGGCTGTTGCGGGATTGTGTGCCGCAGGTGAAACTCACATCGAAAACGGGGAAGCTGTGAATATCTCCTTCCCTGAATTCACCCAGCTTATCAGCCAGCTACAAAAGGTGTGAGTAAGATGCTTGAGGTTAACGGTAATACCAAAATATATGTCCTTCTGGGTAACCCCATTGCTCAAACCCTTTCCCCTGCTATGTACAACGCTGCTTTTCGGGCTCTTCAGGAAAACAGGCTCTATATTGCCTGTAAAGTAGAGGAAGACGGTTTGGAAGAGGCTGTAAAAGGTTTAAAGGCGTTAGGCTTTAGGGGAGGGAACGTTACCATTCCCTTTAAGGAAAAAATTATTCCCTTTTTGGATGGCATCTCTGAGGAAAGCCGTTTAATAGGAGCGGTAAATACCCTTTATTACCGGGAAGGTGAACTATGGGGCACCAATACCGATGGAGCCGGTTTTTTAAAGGCTTTAAAGAAGGTTAGCCCCCAGGGAGTAGAGGGACGGCGAGTCCTTATGCTGGGCGCTGGTGGTTCGGCCCGGGCCGTGGCGGTTACCCTTGCTATGGCAGGTGCCAAAGAGATCAATATTATTAACCGTACCTTAAGTAAAGCCCAGGAGATCATGAGGATAGTATGCAGTCTGGGTTCTCAGGGCCAGGCCCTGGGATGGAAAGATGAAAGTATTAAAGAAATAGCCCGGGCCAGTGATTTCATTATTAATACCACTTCTCTGGGTATGATCCCCCGGGTAGAGGAAATGCCTCCCCTTCATCCTGATTGGTTCAGGCCTTCACAATGGGTGATTGATCTTATTTATAAACCGAAAGAAACCCTGTTTTTACGGGAAGCCAGGACAAAAGGCTGTCAGACTCTTAATGGCCTGGGGATGCTTCTGGAGCAGGGAGTACTGGCTTTTGAACAGTGGTCCGGGCTGAAGGCTCCTGTTCTTGTAATGGCCAAGGAATTGGAGAGGTGGGTATAAGTATGCTGCGTTATTTATCAGCCGGGGAATCCCATGGCCAGGCTCTTACAGCGATTATCGAGGGATTGCCGGCAGGGTTAAAGATACATAAGGAAAATATTGATGAGATATTAAAGAGGCGCCAGGGCGGCTACGGCCGGGGTGGGCGCATGAACATAGAACAGGACCGGGTAGAGTTTCTCTCTGGTTTACGGGGGTCTGTTACATTAGGAAGTCCCCTCACTTTACTGATACGTAACAAAGACTGGGAAAACTGGCAGGAGATCATGGCCCCTGGGGAGGATGCTCTGCTTACCAAAAGGGTGGTAACCAAGCCACGCCCAGGGCATGCCGATTTACCCGGTGCCCTGAAGTACAGGCAGCGGGATATCAGAAACATCTTGGAAAGGGCCAGTGCCAGGGAAACGGCGGTCAGGGTGGCCGTGGGTGCCGTAGCCCAGGAACTGCTGGCTGCCTTTGGCATTAGGGTTCAGGGGCAGGTAGTAGCCATTGGCCCGGTACAGGGGGAAGCATCCGGTAAGATACTGGGACGTGAGCTATACGATAATCCATTTTATTGCCCGGACAATAATGCTGCGGAAGCCATGAGACAGGCCGTTGACCAGGCCAGGAAAGAAGGTGACTCCCTGGGTGGTGTTTTCCAGGTTATCGTGGAAGGAGTTCCGCCTGGCTTAGGTTCCCATGTCCAGTGGGACCGGCGTTTGGACGGACGGTTGGCCCAGTCTCTTATGAGTATTCCTGCCATCAAGGGTGTAGAAATCGGCCTGGGTTTGGAAGGGGCTGCTTTACCGGGCTCTCAGGTTCATGACGAGATTCATTATTCACCGGAAAGAGGTTTCTATCACCGGACCAACCACGCCGGAGGGCTGGAAGGTGGCATTACCAACGGGGAAAATATCGTGATCAGGGCGGCTATGAAGCCCATTCCCACCCTGCTTTCTCCCTTAAACAGCGTGGATATCCTCAGCAAAGAACCCTTCCAGGCCGCTGTAGAACGTTCCGATGTCTGCGCAGTCCCTGCCGCGGCTATTGTGGGCGAGGCTGCTGTAGCCTGGGAAATCGCTGTGGCCCTTTTAGAAAAATTCGGTGGTGACCACCTGGAAGAAATGCTGGTTAATTATAACCATTACCTGGAATACCTGAAAAAGTGGTAGTTTGACAATAGGTGGCGATGTGTGTGGCAAGAAAGGTTCCTGTGGATCTGGGCGAGAGAAGTTATACCATCACTATAGGCTATGAGATTTTAGAGGAATGTACCGCGGAACTTGGTACTTTTCCCCTGGAAAAAGAAGTGTTTTTGCTTTCTGATAGGGAAGTGCACAAGTATTATGGTTCCTCCTTGGAGACACTGATTGCTGACCAGGGCTTTAAAGTGAGAACCTACCTGATGCCTCCCGGAGAAGAAGCTAAATCATGGGAGCAGGCAGGAGAAATCCTGGAGAAAATGCTGGAAGGGAATCTTGGCCGCAAAGCCCCTGTCCTGGCCTTAGGCGGCGGTGTGGTGGGGGACATAGCCGGATTCGTAGCGGCCATCTACCGCAGGGGCGTACCCTTCATCCAAATCCCCACTACCTTGCTGGCCCAGGTGGACAGCAGTGTGGGGGGAAAAGTGGCCGTCAACCATCCCCTGGGGAAGAATATGCTGGGTACTTTTTATCAACCTTTAGCTGTCTGGGCCGATTTACGGACTCTGGATACGCTGCCGGATACTGAATGGCGGGCAGGCCTGGCGGAAGTGGTGAAATACGGTATCATCTGGGATGAGGCTTTTTTTGAGTTTCTCGAAAACCATACCCTGGAGATTTTGCGGCGTGACCCCTCTGTCTTACCGGAAATGATCGAACGATGCTGTCAAATCAAAGCTGAAGTAGTCAGCCGGGATGAAAAAGATGAGGGGTTACGAAACATCCTGAATTTCGGCCATACCCTGGGCCATGCCCTGGAAAGTGCGACCCATTACAAAGAGTACCGGCACGGGGAAGCCGTAGCCATTGGTATGTACGGTGCTATGAAACTGGCCTACGCTTTGGGTATGATTGAGAAAGATGTGGTAACACGAGTTAAGGATATCCTGGAACTATGGGAACTTCCAATCCGTTTTCCTGCTAAGTTCCTGGAAACAGTTATCGAGAACCTGATTTATGATAAAAAGGTCTCTGACAAAAAAGTTTTATTCATTCTTCCTACCGCTATCGGTAAAGTGGAGATGGTAAGGGATATTCCTCAGGATATAATCCGCCGTGTGGTACAAGAAAATCTGATATTATAAATAAAAGACAACCGACCTGCTTTCCGGCAGGTCGTTGTCTTTATGGCGCTTTCTTTTTTTTGCCGTAAATATCCATAAACATTACCAGGTATCCGGCCAGGAATGAGATGGGGATACCGGAGGCAATCAGGATCCCTGTCCATTTGGTGCCCAATAGATCATAAAGGAGGAAGGGGATGATTAGGAAGATGATGAAGCCACCCAGGAACGTTATCCAGAACTTTGTCTCCGCCTTTTTATAATGCTCTATATGCTTCTTTGGTATAGTATTGCGGCAGGACGGGCATCTGCTGGTATTTGTAGTGATAGGCTCCTTGCACTGGGGGCAGGTTAATTTAACTCCAAACATAAATCTCTCCTCCAGGTTATGAAAAGATTTAGTTGGTGTTAAAGTTCGCCGCGATTCTGTAAATTCCTCTCTGGAAGTAACAAAAGTATATCGCTGGATAATAAATCATATTGTGTTCTACGACAAGGGGGTAAAACAAGAATACAATTAAGGGAAAATACATCCTAAAAACGACATAATATGCCATTTTTTCCCAAGGATAATTACAGGAATATGTAGAATAATCATTATATAACAAATGAGTATTAAATTTGGGTAAGTAAAAGAATATCCGCAATACTTTGGGATAT
>CAZWTM010000102.1:0-7711 GCA_964637385.1 uncultured Peptococcaceae bacterium | reverse complement strand
CATCTTAAAACACTTCCTTTGACAAGTTTCTGGTATTTAAGCCGTTTTTTTCATATTATACTAAATATTATACTAAATATTATACTAACAGCAATAATCCGAGAGCAATAACGAGACCGCTCCAGAGGAGTGTCATCACACAGTAACCCATGATGTCACGGATACCCAAACCGGCAATACCCAGGAGAGGTAGAGCCCAGAAGGGTTGGATCATGTTGGTCCACTGGTCTCCGTAAGCAATGCTCATGGCTACCACAGTGGGATCAACGCCTATTTCTAAAGCCGCCGGGATATTGATGGGACCTTGAACTACCCACTGACCGCCGCCGGAAGGAACGAAGAAGTTAATGACACCGCCGGCCAGGAACGTTAACAAGGGGAAGGTTTTAACTGTAGCAATAGAAATAAACCACTTAGCAATAATACCGGCTAAACCTGTCCCTACCATGATACCCTGGATACCACCGTAGAGAGGGAACTGCAGGGCAATACCACCGGCACCCTTAATGGCCTGGTTCACGGCTCGTACATAACTGATAGGTGTACCGTGCAGCAAAAGACCCACGAAAAGGAAGATCATGATCACAATATTCAGGTTCAGGTCAAAGCCTTTCATGGCAAAATGGTTAAAGAGATAGATAAAGCCCATGAGGCATAAGATCCAGGTGACGATTTTACTGTTTTCCAGTTTATTAGCAGGCGTAGGATTAGCTTCCACGGCAGGAGCAGGCTCCTCGGCCAACAGGGCGGGGTTGATCTCAACCACATCGTCTTTGCTCTGGGCAATGAATTTAAAAAGAATAGGAACAGTAAAGATAATGGCAAAAGTTATAATCAGGTTGTAGGGGGCAAAAATTGTCTGACTTACGGGGACAATGCCGATTTGTTTTTCTACCAGGTGGCCTTTGGTAGCTAAAGCCAGGGGAATAGAACCGGAAATGCCGCCATGCCAGATCACAAAACCCGAGTAGGCGGAAGCAACCAGCATGCCATAGTCGATACCCCGGACATTCTTAGCAATTTCTCTGGCCAACAGGGCACCAACGACCAGGCCAAAACCCCAGTTGAGGAAACTGGCAAGACCGGTGATAAAAGCTGCCAGCATAACACCCTGTACAGGGGTTTTGGCGGTGCCGGCCAGTGCTTTCAGCACGTTTCTTACAGCAGGGCTGGCGGCCATAGCATGTCCGGTGACCAGGATCAAGGTCATCTGCATGGCAAAAGCCAGGATTCCCCATAATCCATCGCCCCAGGCTTTAAGAATTTCTATGGGCCCTTTTCCGGTAAGTCCCAATGCCAAAACATAAGCAATAAAAGTAAGTAAGACGGCAAAGAGATAAGCATCGGGTAAATATTTCTGGGCAATGTTAACGAAAAATTTGGTAAGATTCTTCATGATGGCTCCTCCTTTTTTGAGTTTTTGCTTCCGAGATTACCCCGTCACCTCCTTCAGCTCTCGGACAAGCAGCAGACTCTTTAAAACGGTTACTGCAAAAATCATGCCAATGAAGGAACCGGCGGGACCCCCAGAGAAAACAAGGAAACTACCGCATAGCAATAAAAAAGTGTGCATGGTTTTGCACACTATGAGAAAAACTTTGCATTATTCTCCGCTTTGGAAACCGTATTCCACCAGTTTGTAATGGAGGGCCCGCCGGCTGATCCCCAGTTTCTCGGCAGCTTTGGAACGGTTTCCCCCTGTTTCTTGAAGGACTTTTTTAATAATCTGTTTCTCAATATCAGCCATGACATCTCTAAGGGGGCGTTCAGTGGGCGTAATAAGAAATTGAGCCTGGCTGTCTTTATATTTGTTGATGCTGCGCGGCAGGACGTGAGGGGTGATTTGGGGACCTGTGCTTAATATAACGGCCCTTTCTATAGTGTTTTCCAGTTCCCTGATATTCCCCGGCCAGTCGTAAGCCGTTAAAAGGGTGATGGTTTCCTGGCTCACTGTTAAAGGGGGGCGCTTTAATTTTTTGCAAAAATGCCCGACGAAATAGTCCACAAGATGAGGCAGGTCTTCCTTGCGTTCACGTAAGGGCGGAAGATAGATCGGAATAACGTTGAGGCGGTAAAAAAGGTCCTCCCTGAACTCTTTTTTCGACATGGCTTCTTCCAGGTTTTTATTGGTGGCGGCGATGAGCCGGGCGTCTGTTTTTAAGGTCTCCGTGCCACCCAGGCGTTCAAATTCCTTATATTGCAGGGCATGTAAAAGTTTTACCTGGATACTGGGGCTGATTTCACCAATTTCATCGAGAAAGAGGGTACCACCCCGGGCCAGTTCAAATTTTCCCGGTTTCCGTGTGGTGGCACCGGTAAAGGCCCCTTTTTCATAACCAAAAAGTTCACTTTCCACCAGGGTTTCAGGCAAGGCGCCGCAGTGAATTTTAATAAAGGGTCCCCGGGCCCTTAAACTGCGGGAATGAATGTAACGGGCCAACAGGTCTTTTCCTGTACCGCTTTCACCCCGCAAAAGGACCGTGGCATCACTCTTACTCACAATGTCAGCCAGGTTTAGCACTTCCTGCATGGCTTTGCTTTTAAAGACTATGTTTTGCAGATTGTATTTATCGGCGAATTCCTGGCGCAAACTTTTTAGCTCAGTGCTCATATTGTGCATTTCCAGGGCCTTTTTGATGACAACCTTAAGTTCTTCCAGGTTAAAAGGTTTTACCAGATAATCAAAGGCCCCCATTTTCATGGCCTGGACTGCTGTTTCAATGGTACCGTAAGCTGTTATCATGATAATCAGAACTTCCTGGTTTTCCTGGCGAATGATTTTAAAAGCCTCCAGGCCATCCATAACTGGCATGCGCACATCCAAAAGAATCAGATCGGGGGAGAAATTACGAAAACTGTTTATGGCTTCCAGACCGTTGCTGGACAGAATCACATTATAACCCTCTTTTAACAGGATATCTTTAAGGAGTGACTGGACACTGGGCTCGTCATCGGCAACCAGGATATTATAAGAGGTACTAGTCATTTTTCTTAACCTCCTGTCTAACGGGTAAATAGAGAGAAAAACAGGTTCCTACCCCTAATTCACTGGAAACTTCTATATAACCATGATGTACTTCCATGATTTTATCGGCAACTGCCAGGCCCAAACCCGTTCCTTTTTCTTTCGTGGTGTAAAAGGGGTCAAAAAGGCGGGGAATATTTTCCGGCGGGATGCCTGTACCCGTATCGATGATTTCTATACAGATATACTGGCTGGAAGAATCAAAACTGGTGCAAAGAGTCAGGGTACCCGTACTTTCTATGGCTTGAATACCATTGAGAATAATGTTGAGTAACACTTGTTTGATTTGGACAGGGTCAACTTTTACTAGAGGCAGGTTAGGTGAAAAAACAGTATGGATAGTTACCTTTTTGCGTACTGCAGGGTTATTGATTAAGAGCAGGGTTTCTTGTATTACATCATGGATATCTACCGGCATAAATTGGGCTGGCAGGGGACGGGAAAAATAGAGAAGCTGGTCAATGAGGTGATTTAAACGGCTAATTTCTTTACTGATAATACGGGTAAATTCCTGGCGTGGATCGTCTTCTTTAAAATCTACGGCCAGGAGCTGAAGATAACCGGTGATAGCTGTAAGAGGATTGCGGACTTCATGAGCTACACCGGCTGACAGTTCTCCGATGACGGCCAGGCGGTCAGCACGGCGTACCTGTTCTTCTAATTTTTTGGTATCGGTAAGGTCACGCATAATGACCAAAATCCCCATTTGTTCATTCTTATTATTTAGAAGTGGGGTCGTCGTGAAAAGGATAGGTACTTGTTGTTTATTTACGCTGATCGTCAATTCTTTGTTTTGATATAATTCGCCATCAAAGGACTGGTCCAGGATTTTCATTATCTCCGGCCAGGGTTGGAATACGTGACGATAATGGTTATCTATGGCGTCTTTGGCAGGGATACCGGTAATCCGTTCACAGGGCAGGTTGTAAATGGTAATGTGGCCCTGCTCGTTTAAGGTAATGAGACCGTTGGGTGTACTGGCTACAATGTTCTCCGTATGATGCTTCATGTTATTAAGGGCATCGGCCATTTCGTTAATGGCACTGGCTATTTCCCCCATTTCTCCCCGTAAAAGAGGAAGGCGGTGTGACATGTTTTTATGGAGAATCTTTAGACCGTCCTTGATTATTTCGACGTCCCGGGCAATATTTCCGGTCATAAAATAGGCCGTGATTAAGGCGCAGAATAAACCGATAATAATGGTGTCGTAGATTTTATTTTCCATACCGGCGATTTGGTTCTCTATGTCTTCCAATAACTCATTAGACCAGATGTAGCCAATTACCTCCCCCTTGCGGATAACGGGGATCATGCAGTTCATAATCGGGCCCCGGACCAGTTTTCCTAACTGGACCATTTCTTTTCCTGTAGCCATGACGGTATAGCCCTGGTGGCCGGGGAAGATGGATTGGCCCACGGTATAGCCGAACTCTTTGCTGGGACCGTAGGTGAGGATGGCATCTAAATCTTTGGAATAATAACCGATTCCCAAACCGGGGTGGGCGGAAGCTATCTGATCTGTATAGGCCTGCAGGGCCTGGTTGAGGATTTTTATTTTGGTGGCCCGATCAGCGTTTAAGACACCTTCTTTGGCCAGGATATCGTTATAGGTGCCTTTCAGATAAATATCCAGCAGGCGGGCATAACCGAAGAGTTTAGCTTGTTTTTCGTTGAGTAAAGCTGTTTCCGCCCTGTTCATCATAAAGTAGCCGGTAATGATGATAGGCACAGTTACGGTTAAGAGCAGGATGATAATCAGGCGAACTCGTAAGGATGTTTTTCGATACATGGTAATATCACCTTCAGTATTACTAAATTAATGAATTTTCGGAAATCAAGGGGTGAGGAAAATAAGGTGTGAACTAATTTGCACACTTAGTTATTCGGGAGTCCTCGGTAAATTCCTGCTCTTCATGTAATTTTAAAATCTTGACAATTTCTTAAGAAGTGGCAGAACCTTTCTTAATGAGTTAGGGCTAGAATAAGAGTAAGAACAAAAGGAGGTGACCTAAAATGAGAAAATTTATTTACGGGGCTCTGGCTGTTTTGCTGGTACTTTTCCTCACGGTAACCTTTCTGCCCCCGATGAAAGCTGTAGCGGGGGATAATACCTGGTTTCCCGGCTGGCGTCAGAACACTGGAAATGGGTGGACTCCGGGTATGGGCCGCGGGGGTATGCAGGGAGGACCTGGTATGAGGGGCGCTGGTTTTATGCCAGGCCAGATTGCCGACATTTTAGGAATGGACTGGGCTACCTTAAGAACTAAACTGGTAGAAGGAAAATCCTATGGGGATATTGCCAAGGAAAAAGGTATGTCCGTGGAGGAAGTGAAAACTAAACTTCTGGCCAAACATCAAGAGTACTTAGATCAACTGGTTAAAGACAAGAGGATTACCAGTGAACAAGCCAAGGATATGCAAAAATTCATGTCTGAACGTGTACAGGTGATGTTAGAGAACAAATTTGTGCCGGGCCAAGGTTTTGGGGGCAGAAGAGGATTTGGTGGCTGCGGCGGCTGCTGGGGAGGATCCACTGGAACTGCTCCCCAGGGGTTTACGGGTGCAAGATTGTAAGCTAAAGTATAAATAGCAAGGTTCCCGCTTTGCGGGAACCTTCTTTGTACTACCAACTATCAACTATCAACTGATTTTCCGGAGGTGGGAAAATGGAGTATCATGTACTGGTTGTTGATGATGAGCCTAAAATTCTTTCTATGCTGGAGAATTTTCTGAAAAACGAGGGATTCAAAGTAACCACGGCCCAGGAAGGTCGTGAAGCCCTGCGCCTTTTTGGGCAGGCTCAGCCCCATGCTGTGATCCTTGATTTAATGCTTCCCGGCATGAATGGATTGGATGTTTGCAAGGAAATCAGGAAGAATTCTACAGTTCCCATTATCATGTTGACGGCCAAAACAGAGGAGATCGATAAACTCCTGGGGCTGGAACTGGGAGCTGATGACTATATAACCAAACCTTTTAGTCTCAAAGAATTAGCGGCACGTTTAAGGGCGGTATTGCGGCGTACCACGCAGTACAGCGAAAAGCAGGAGGAACAAGTAATGATACGGGGGGATTTGCAGATAGACCCTGTGAAACGGGAAGTTAAGGTAAAGGGAGAACTAATTCCCCTTACGCCAACGGAATACAACATTTTATACATTTTGGCCAGGCACCCGGGGAGGCCCTATTCCCGGTTGCAGCTTCTCAATATGGCCCTGGATGAAAGCTATTTGGGTTATGAGCGGGTGATTGATACCCATGTAAGCAATTTGCGCAAAAAGATTGAACCTAATCCTGCCGAACCTTCCTATATCCAAACGGTATATGGTATTGGCTATAAATTTGGTGAAAAGGTATGAGATGGTCCACACGGTTGATTCTCCTGGTAGTAGGGATGGTCCTTCTTACAGGGATCATAAGCGGAGGCCTGGCCCTTCATAATACGACCACCCAGTTTAACCGTTATGTGGGACAGGCCCAGGAAGCCCAGGCCCTGCGGCTTGCGGAACTGTTAGGTGAATTTTACGGGGAAAAGGGAAGTTTTCAGGGGGTGGAAATGATCCTGGGTATGCCCCGGGGAGGTATGGGCCGGGGGCCCATGATGCGGGGCACAGGGGGAATATCTTTCTTTCTTAGCGATGTTTCCGGAACTATCCTCTGGCATCCTATGGGGCGCGAAATAGGGGGAAAGGTTTCTTTGGAAAAAGAGATAATTAAATATCCTGTTAAAAGTGGGGGAGAGACCATCGCTTATCTTTTACCTCTGGATATCAAGTTTTGGGGGAATAGAACCCTGGAGAGCCAGTTTACCAGTTCGGTACTTAAATCTCTCATCTGGGGAACAGCATTTTCCATTTTTATTGCGGTTCTTTTGGGACTCAGTTTGTCCAGGGCTTTGCTGGCTCCCCTGCAGAATTTAGTGAGAGCAGCCCGTGAATTTTCCCAGGGTAATCTCTCCCATCGCCTGGAGATTAAAGGCAATCCCGATTTTGGGCAAGTTTTTGCCGCTTTTAATAGCATGGCGGAAAACCTGTCACGCCAGGAAAAACTGCGGCGGGAGCTGGTGGCCGATGTGGCCCATGAACTGAGAACGCCTCTGACCATTTTGAGCGGGCATTTAGAATCCATGCAGGAAGGGATTGAAGAAATTACACCGGAAAACATTACCTCTTTGCATGACGAGGTTTTACGGCTGCGCGGCCTGGTTGATGACTTGCAGCAGTTAAGTTTGGCAGAAGCAAAGCAATTGCCCCTTTCTAAACAGGAAGTAGATATGGCCAGGTTTATCCGGGAGACGCTGTCCCTCTTTGAGGCGGAGGCCAAAGAAAAAGATGTGGAGATGATTTTGCGGGCAGAATACTTACCTTTGCTGAACATAGACAAGGGCAGAATACGTCAGGTACTCATTAATCTCTTGAGTAACGCTCTCCGTTATGTCCCCCATGGCGGCCTGATTCAGGTAGATTTGAAACGTGAAGAAAACCAGGTGTTGATAAAAGTTTCTGACAACGGCCCTGGCATTGAGTCTGAAGACCTCCCCTATATTTTTGATCGTTTCTACCGGGGAGACAAGTCCAGAAACCGCATGAGCGGGGGGACGGGGTTAGGACTGGCTATAGCCAAGGGATTTGTGGAAGCCCATGGCGGCTCCATTAGCGTGGAGAGTGTGCTGGGGAAAGGGACAGA
>CAZWTM010000101.1:0-7787 GCA_964637385.1 uncultured Peptococcaceae bacterium | reverse complement strand
GAAAAGAGTAGAAAAGCACCGTTCTGCGTGTCCAGTTTAGTTAGATCACTCCAATGGAGAGTGCCCGGAGATTTCTTGAACAACAGTTAGGGTTGAAGGTACACCTGGAGAAAACCAAAATAGTAGACGCTAGGGAAGGATTCAACTTTCTCGGGTATCACTTCAGAGTTGTACACTTCCGGGGAAGGCGAAAAGAAGAGGACAAATACACCTGCTACACAAAACCCAGTGAAAAATCCTTGGCAAAATTCAAAGATAAGATTAGGGAGATAACCAAGCGCAACCAAACGGTGAATATGGGTACCTTGCTTAAGAAACTCAATCCATACATGAGAGGATGGGGAAACTACTTTGGGCGGGGTAACGTCAAGACTCTGTTTAAGGAGCTGGACGGTTGGATACGACGAAGAGTACGCATGGTACAGATGAGAAGCTGGAAAAAGCCCAAGCGATTATGGTCCATCTTAATGCGCAAAGGATGGAAAAAGGAGAAGCTGCTTAGCCTCTCCATGCAAAAGTGGCGGAATTCCAATTGTCAAATGGTACATGCTGCTCTTGATTTAAAGTGGTTCCAGACCATAGGCTTTGTTAGCCTGACCGACATAAGAATGAAAATCTGTGCAGAAGTTACTGTATAACTGCTGGAGGAGCCGTGTGCGATGGCCCGCATGCACGGATCTGTGAGAGGGGAGCTTAATGCTCCCCTACTCTATTTGCGCGATACTACATAATCAGTACGCCTACGATGAGGGTAGCAACAAAGCCTATGATAACAGGGATAAAGTTTTTTCTGGCCAGTTCCAGGGGGTCAACACCACAGATAGCGGCTACAGGGATTAAACCCCAGGGAATAATGGTCCGCCTCCGGTCCAGACTCCGGCAATTTAGATGAGAAAGATCGCGACAATGGTTGTGGCCAAAAAACCAATAATTACCGGTATAAAGTTCCTTCTAGCCAGTTCCATGGGTTCTACCCCGCAGATGGCAGCAACAGGAATTAATCCCCAGGGTATGATGGTTCCTCCTCCTACCCAGATGGCAGAAATTTGCCCCAAGGCTGCTAAAACTCCAATATTCCCGTTAATGGCCTTGCCGAAGGTTTGGGCCAGAGAGCCTACAAGGGGCAAGCCGGAAAACCCGGAGCCGTCCAAACCCGTAATGCCGCCGATAATGAGCTGGAGAAAAGCCACAGGAGCTGCAGATAAGGGCGCTCGTTGTGATAAAAACAATCCAATATCTGTCAAAAGACCGGTGGCGTTTTCACCCAGGATGGCTTTGGCAGTACCTTCAGAGCCTAAGAAGAAAAAGGCGCCGATCACGATTACGGGGGAAAAAATTTTGATTCCGAACATAAAACCGTCCCGTACAAAATCTGTAACTTTTTCCAGAGCTTCTCCCTTAAATTCCACGATAGAGATTAAGGCCATGATGGCCAGGGCTGTACCCCCGATGAGGGCTGTAGCGTCACCGCCTTTAAGGTCCAGAGCCAACATGGCAATAACGTCAATGATAAAGAGGGTGGGAATAAGAAAAGCAAAGATTTTGGCGGTCTCACTAGCCTTTATGGGCGTTCCTTCGGTATAAGCCAGGGCTTCCTTGGCATATTTTCCTTGATTGGTCTTCAGGTCTTTTTGCAGCATAAAATATGCCGTTACCGTAGTAACCACAGCCATCACAATGAACAGGGGGGCACCCGGATAGGTAACCATAGTTGCATCAGCTAAACCTGCTGCTTTGGCGGTAATACCAGGAGCGCCCTGAATAATCCAGTCACTGGAAAGACCTACCCCGTGACCAAAAAGGTTCATGGCAATGGCAGCCCCGATAGCAGGAAGTCCGGTCTTGACAGCTACGGGGAGGAGCAAGGCACCGATCAGGGCTACGGCAGGGGATGGCCACACAAACCAGGAAACAATGAGCATACCCAGACCTAATACCCAAAAGGCAACGGCAGGATTAACCATAAGTTTTGAAGCTGGTCTGGCAATCAAAGCATCAATTCCTGTAGCTGACATGACTTTAGACATGGCTACAACAAGAGAAATAACCGTAATGATGCCTAAAAATTCATTGCCTGCTGCCACCAAGGCGTTGAACATAATTTGGATAGTGGTAACCAGTTTGCCACTGAATACAAAACCGATGATAAAGAGCCCCACAATACAGGGTAATACTGTATCGCGGCGCATGACCATGGTTGCAATCACTATTCCCACCATTAACAGATAGATCCAGTGAATTGCAGTTAATGTAACCATTTTATACCTCCTTTATAGAACATTGATTAAAATAATTGATTAAAATAATGGAGGACAATCCTATTTAACTTGAGACATGTCTTAGTTTTCCACAGAAATAGCAAATTATGTCTAATAGGCAAGGGAAAATTTATTAAGATAGTTTTCTGCATAATAAAAGGGCCGGATTTGAACCGGCCCTGAATACTGTTAAATTTTAATAAAGCCTAGACCGTTCAGAAGAATAAGGGCTATGGCAATAGGAGCAAGGTACTTGACGATAAAGAAGTAGATGTTAATAATTGAATGGTTTTCTAGAGAACCGTTATTGGAAGCTTCGTGGATAATATTCTTGTGACCCCACTGCCAAGCAATGAAATAGGTAATCAAGAGTCCACCCACAGGCAGAAGAATATTAGAAGTGAGAAAATCATATAAATCGAACAATGTTTTATCAAAGAGCTTTATATTACCCAGGATACTGAAAGATAGAGTAGCAGTAGTACCTACCAGGGCAATGGAGATAATGGTTACCAGGGTCGCTTTTAAGCGGGACCATTTGAGTTCTTCAGTAAAGTAGGCCACAGGGACTTCCAGGAGGGAGATCATGGCTCCGGTAGCAGCAATGGAGACAAGAATGAAGAATAGGATCATGAAAATGTTCCCTAAAGGCATGGAAGCGAAAACTGTAGGGATCGTAATGAAAAGCAAGGAAGGACCGGCATCAGGCTTAAATCCGAAAGCAAAGACAGCGGGAAAGATAGCCATACCCGCCAGGATAGATATGAGAGTATCGGAAAGCATTACTTTTACCGCGGTATAGGGGATATTTTCCCTCAAGCCAAAATAACTTCCATAGGTAATCATCGTTCCCATACCTACAGACAATTTGAAGAAGGAAAGACCCATAGCTGTAAGAATGGTGGCGCCAGTTATTTTGGAAAAATCGGGTCTAAACAGGAATTTTAACCCTTCACTGGCTCCGGGTAAGGTTAAAGCCCTAATAACACAAATCAATAAGAGCAGAAAAAGGATAGGCATAAGGGTTTTGGTAATCCGTTCAATGCCTTTGGTTACTCCCAGCATAATAATAGAACCTGTAAAGAGGAGGACAAACCACTGCCAGAAAAGAGGACTCCACACGGCAGACATTGATGTCTTGAATACCTGGGTAGTTACTTCAGGGTTAGTGGTAGAAATTACGCCGGAAACAGCTTTGAAGATATAAGAGAAAACCCAGCCGGCCACTGTCGTATAAAAGGCCATAATAAGGAAAGAAGCAACAGCACCGGAAACACCAACCAAATACCAGGGGCGGTTTGGCGCTAATTTTTTAAAGGCTGTAATGGCATTAGCCTGGGTAGTACGACCAATGATAAGCTCTGAAATCATGACCGGCAGGCCCACCAGCATAACGCAAAGTAAATATACAAGAATAAAAGCTGCTCCTCCGTTTTCTCCCGTCATGTAAGGGAATTTCCATATATTACCCAAGCCTACTGCTGAACCTAAGGTGGCGGTAATGACGCCGAGGCTTGTGGCAAATCCTTCACGTGGTTTATGTTGTGCTTTTTGTGCAATGCTCACACAAATACCTCCAATACTTTTCTTTAATGAATATTTGAACAGTCACAGTGAATATGATAATACAGAAGATACAACAAAAGCAAATGTATTTTATAGGTAAACAACCCTTAGTTGTACGAGTTTTCTCGAAAGTTATCGAACAAAGGCATTAGTGCACTTTGGTACTAAAATAGGGCAATACCTTCCCCTAAGACCCCTGAATTCTATAGAAATAGCCAAGTTCTTTAAAAAAATAAAGATAGCTTTTGCCTGGGCAAAAGCTATCTTTTCTAAATATGCGTCTTTGTTTCTTTATTTGGCGGGTTCATTACTGCGTGCCCTATTAACCAGGTAAGTTAAAACTAAAAAGATAACCACTATATTAAATAAAAATATCATCTTTTACACTCCTTTCCATATCCCTGCACAAAAAATAATATCGGACAAATATGTAGAAATTGTTTATGTAAGTTTAAGAAAAAGTTTTAATTGTGTAATGATATAGTATTAAACAGTTTTAGCTTTGATATTTATTTTACATTTATCTATTATAAATTGCAACAAAAAAGTTATTTATTACCATTTATATTATTGCTGGATTTTATCCAGAAATATAAATGAGCAGTCTACTCGGGATGATTAGACTGCTCACTAAATTCCTATTTCTTTAATCTGTTCCTTATAATCATACCAGCGTTCCCGGGCCATTTTCACTACTTTTGGGTCTGCGTTTTTTTCCTCAAAGAGCTTGCTAAACCATTTTCTGGTTTCTTCGTATCTTTTGAGCCTGCCGTTAAGTTCGGCCAATAAATATAATAGGGTAGCTTTACCCATGGCCAGGTGATTAAGATCTTCGAATTCATAAACATTTAGGTAAGCATTTAAAGCATTTCCCAAAAATCTTTCTTCTTCCTGAGTGTTATGTTCAAAGCGATAGAGCCAGGCCAGTCTTAGGCAAAGACTGGCTATAGTTAAATAACGTCCTTCCAGGAGGGTAGCACAAATTAAGGCCAGTTTGTAACTTTTTATGGCATCCTCCATATTACGGGGGCCGCACAGGTCCACTTTGTGCAGGCACTCGATATATTTTTTACGCAGGATTTCCTTTTCACTATTTCGTAATTCCGGGGTATTGTTTAAGAATGCGTAGCCGCAGTGGGGACATACATTAACATCATAAAAATATGGATTGATGTCTCCATCATAATGGGTACAGAAGTCAGCATCTTTAGATTTGACTACTAACTTGCTTTGTTTTACCTTCGTTGTTTTAAAAGGTAAATTACAGTAATGACAGATTACTTGTTTTTGGTAGAGGATGTGGTTCAAGTTCTTAACCTCCTTCTTTTGTATAATATCATTAGTCCTAGAAAAAATCTACCTGTAGTCCTAATTTATTGATAGAATTTACATTGAGATAATAAGCTCACCGCAACTGGTGGTGGGTATTAGAGTTAAGCCCGATTAGATTCCCAGGAGATTTTGGATAACTAGAGATTATCAGAACTGCAGGTAAATGCTTCCGGACGGGTAAAGGTATAAACTTCCGTTTCCTCAGGATCTTTTTTCCCGTTGCCGTTGGTATCCTTTAGTAAGTAGACAACACCGTATCTGTCCACCACATAACTGTAGTCGGGTGTACCAGAAGAAGGAATCTGAAAAAAATAGAAACCCCTTAAGGAGTCTATATTGGTAGGATATGCGCCCAAAACTGATTTATACATTTCGCAGGCCACGGTGATGTTTCTTAAATCATTTTTTACTTTCGCCAAATGGGCTTTCGTTGTTGCTTCTTGAAAAGAGGCTAGAAAAGCAGTGGCCAGTATCCCTGTAATTACTGTGACAATCATAAGTTCAATGAGGGTCGCTCCTACAACAGTATTTAGAAATAGCCTAATAGTATGACGCATCAGGTATCTCTCCCGATTTTTCTTCGTTATATCTAGTATGAACCGATTGGCCGGTTTTTCTGCAGAGTGGTGACATGGGGTGTACTAAATGGATAACATTAAAAAAGGAATGCACTGTGAATTGTGCATTCCCTTTTGTGTTACGGGAAAATCCCCCTAATCTTCTTAGCTTTTGCTACTCTCTCTAAAGCGACCATATAAGCGGCCATTCTCAAGGTAACATTCTTTTCCTTGTGGACTTGCCAGACTTCTTCAAAGGACTTCTTCATGACTTTTTCAAGGTTGCTGTTAATATAGTCCTCATCCCACATAAAAGACTGCTCATTCTGGACCCATTCGAAGTAAGAGACCACAACCCCACCGGCATTGGCCAGGATATCCGGTACCAGGATGATATTGCGTTCCTCCAGGATTTTATCGGCGGCATTTGTAGTAGGACCATTAGCTGCTTCAACGATAATTTTTGCACCAGTTTCTGTAGCTATATCTTCCGTGATCTGGTTTTCCAGGGCCGCAGGAATTAAGATATCCACGTCAAGGGTGAGAAGTTCTTTATTGGTAATAACGGAAAGCCCGTCCTCCCAATAACCTTGCAGGAGGTTTTTGTTACTCTTGGCATAGGCGATAGCCTTATCTATATCAATACCTTCTTTTTTATACAGGGCACAGGAGACGTCACTGATAGCCACCACTTTGAAGCCTTGATCTTTGAGAAGTTTGGCTGCAGTACTACCTACATTACCAAAACCCTGTACGGCTACCGTCAAGTTTTCTTTAGCAAGTCTTAGTTTTTCAATGAGATTGAGCACTGTAAACATGACGCCCCTGCCGGTGGCTTCCGTTCTACCCAGTGAACCACCTATCTCCAGGGGTTTACCGGTAACAACTTCAGGGACAGCATAGCCTTTAAACATGCTGTATGTATCCATGATCCAGGCCATGATCTGGGCATTGGTACCTACATCGGGGGCAGGTATGTCTTTTTCCGGACCTAAAATAGGCAGGATCATGGCGGTATATCTTCTGGTGAGTCTTCTAATTTCATCAATGCTCATTTTTGAGGGATCACATTTTACAGCGCCCTTGGCTCCACCGTAAGGTATATTAACCAGGGCGCATTTCCAGGTCATCCATGCTGCCAGGGCTTTTACTTCATCAAGGTTGACATCGGGGTGGAACCGGATTCCGCCTTTGCAGGGACCTCTGGAACTGCTGTGCTGGATCCTGTAGCCGGTAAAAACCTCGGTACGGCCATCGTCCATGACGACAGGAATAGAGACGGTTAATTCCCTTTCCGGATAGCGTAAAGTAACATACTCGTTGTACTTTAGTCCGATTTTTTTAGCGGCTTCATCCAGGACGTTGAGCATGGATTGATAAGGATTAAACTCTTCAGACATTTTAAAAACCTCCCTAAGTTCATGAAAGTATTAGCCGGTAACTATTGTATGCAGAATACATTATACACAAACTGTTTTGTATTGTAAATAAATTTTCGTTTTCCAGGGGTAACCCAGGATTAAGCAATAGTAGCTTTTAAATTATCTGGACAATTGTCAGATTCATGGTAATATAATTATCGGCTAAGGGACTACGAAAGGTGAAAACATGATGCGGCAGTATCTTCAAGACATCTTGAAAAAAGAACCTCTTTTTGTCACGGCAATTATCCTTGTGGTAGGATCTTCCTTTTTTGCGAAACCCAGTATGGCGGCTATCGATTGGAAAGTGCTGATCATTCTCTTCAATCTGATGGCAGTGATTATAGCCCTGGAAAAATACAGGGTCTTAGACCAACTATCATTGAAACTCCTTGAACAATTCCGTTCTTTGAGGTTATTAAGCATATTCCTGGTGCTTATGACGGGATTTTTTGCCATGTTTATAACCAATGATGTGGCTTTACTCACCTTTGTTCCCTTGAGTTTATTAATTGCCAAACGCTGCAGCTTTAATCCTACCTGGCTAGTGATTTTACAGACTTTATCTGCCAATATTGGAAGCAGTTTGACACCTATGGGAAACCCCCAAAACCTCTTTCTCTACGAATACTATAAAATCAGTCCCACATCTT
>CAZWTM010000100.1:0-7892 GCA_964637385.1 uncultured Peptococcaceae bacterium | reverse complement strand
CGATAGCTTTGGGCTTAAATATAAAACCACTTAATAATAACCCGATTAATATAATAATGCAAAAGATCAACAAGTTATTGTTTCGTTTTCTCTCTTTCACTCTTATCACTCCAAACATATGTTCTATTTATACTATAGAAGAACGCATGTTTGGTGTCAATAGTTTTTGTAATATTTTTAAAGAAAAGATCGAACGAATGTTTGTGAATGGTTGATATTATGCTATAATGATACTGATAAATTGTACGGGAGGAATGGCCTGTGTATGAGGATTTGACAGACCGTCAAGTTGCCATTATAAACTATATAAAAAAGGAAATTAAAACAAAAGGTTATCCCCCCTCTGTACGGGAAATTGGTGAGGCAGTAGGCCTTAGTTCAAGCTCTACGGTACATAATCATCTTAATCAACTTGAAAGTAGAGGTTATATCAAAAGGGACCCTACTAAACCCCGGGCTATTGAGGTCATAGATCGTAACCTGAGGCCCAATAAAGAAATGGTTAATGTCCCCATTGTCGGCCGTGTTACGGCTGGCTCTCCCATTTTGGCGGTGGAAAACATTGAAGACACTTTTCCACTTCCCATGGATTTTATAAAGTCTGAGGATGTCTTTATTTTAAATGTTAAAGGCGATAGCATGATAGAAGCTGGAATTCTGGATGGCGACCTGGTTATCGTTAGAAAACAGAATACGGCCAGAAACGGGGACATCGTTGTAGCCCTTTTGGAAGACGAGGCTACTGTAAAAAGATTCTATAAAGAAAATAACTATATACGCTTGCAGCCTGAAAATAGTAATTACGAGCCAATTATTACCAAAGATGTTTTAATTTTGGGTAAAGTCATAGCTTTGCTGCGTAAATATTAAAAAGCGCATTGTAGAAGATGCGCTTTTTTTATTAGATACATTTAGGATCGAGTATCGGTATTGTGGAGGAAGCTTTGGGCATTAGAATGATTTTCGGTTCTTTGGGCAGGTACTGTCTGGCTTTACATAAAGCCTCATCGAGGGAAGTGGCTCTCTCCACCATCATAAGTTTTGCCATTTCATCGGTTATACCTTCCGAGATGAGAATGACTTTGGCTTTGGCTAGCGAACGTGCCCAGAGAAAAGCTTTGTGGGCCCCCATTTTAAATTCGGATTGGGCGAAACGCTCCAGTACTTCCTGGGGGGTATGGCTTAAAGCCATAGTTTTCTCAAAACGTTCCTCACCTACTCCCTCTTTACACTGGGCTGATAATATAATAACTCCTCCCTCTTTTACGACAAGGGCTGCATGAGCCAGAGCTTTCTGGGCCTGATAGAGATTGATATCTTTAGGATAACCGCCCGGTGATGCCACAACTAAATCAGCGACTTCGGGAACTTGCACCTGGCAGATTTCTTGAGCTAGTTTTATTCCCTCAGCATGGGCCTTGCGAAAATCGCCGGCAACTGCCTTGACAATCTTTTTTTCATTGTTCAGGATAACATTGACGATAAAATCTATGCCAACGATTTCCCCCACTTCATCTATGTCCGCCCGGGCGGGGTTGCCGTCTACTACACCCAGGCGACAAGTGGGCTGGGTTAGCATGGCGTGGTTAGCCTGGATTAGTTTTTTACCTCCCAGGCCAATGGCCAGAGCTTTAGCGCCTCCGCTGATACCCACGATTTGGTGGGGGTCAATCATACCCACCAGGATCCTGGCATCAGCTTCGTGATAATACTTATTAATCCAGATGGGAGTACCCCGTGAGGTTTGACCCAAATAAACTAATTGGGACTGGTCTGTGGCATCGTGGGAAATCACGGTAAGTTTCTGAGCGATTTCCTCCCCTAACAGAGCAGGGAATTCTTCAGGAGGAGCAGGCCGGTGTAACCCGGTACCGATTAATACGGTAATCTGCTCATGAGATATTCCTATTTCGGCCAATGCCTCCAGCAAGGGAGGAAAGATTTCTTTATTAGGGACAGGTCGTGTGGAATCACTGGTTACGATGACTACTTTTTTGGCACCTTTTATATCCACTAATTTTTTACCTATGGGGTTTTTAATTGCTTTTTTTACCTCGGATTTACCATCAAGAGGGGCAGGAACATCTTTAGGGTGTATTGATAAAAACTTCGGATATTTATCGGTAGGCCATGAAAAATGAGAATTTCCATAAGGAATAACTGGATAATGGGTCATATAGCTACACCACCTAGAATAAAATACCCGAGGGTGTGGGGACTTTCAGAAAAAGTTTAAATCCAAGATAAACTAAAGCGAGAACAATAAAGGACATTCCAATAATTCTCATGAAAGGTTTGCCTTTAAAAGAGGGCTCATCACTTAATAAGCTTGTGGCAATTATTAGAAAGGCGAAACTGCTGACATAAAAACCTATCACATCAACGAGCCAGACATAAATTATTGACCCCAGGATGGTTCCCCAAATAACTAACCAACGAGTCCCTTTAAAAGGAGTGGTAAAAGCTAAAGCCATAGGTTTAAAGTGATTCTGAATCAATAAAGCCACACCTAGAAAACCTATAGTAGCAATGATTGTCATTGGATAATAGTTAGCCGGAGGTCTCATTGTTTTAGCCTGGGTGTAGAAGGCAATGGAAAAAAGTATACTGCAAACACCGATTATTACATTAATTCTTCGCATTGTCATAAACTATTCCTCCCTTCCTGTTTTTCTTGTGCTTTTGTTGCTCTTTTCATCAGTAAAGGTGAGAACAATGACAATATTGACATTGCGATGAGAACCGCAGAGATTGGCCTAAATACAAAGGTTCCCAGTAATGAACCAGATGCTTTGGCCATTAACAGGGACTGGACAAATCCTTCTTCTGCAATGGACCCCAGGATAAGTCCTAAGACAAGAGGACCAGATTCAATATTTATTTTGTTTAAAAAGAATCCAAGGATACCACAGATAACCATCAACCAGATATCGGCTACACTATTTCTAATGGAATAGGAACCGATGACCGAAAGGACAATTACTACAGTGGTTATATAATGGGAAGGGACAGTTAGTACCTTAGATACTAGCCGCATAATCAAATAGCCTACAGGAAGCATAATCAGATTGGCCACAATTAGGCCAATGATAAAGGTATAGGCGACTACCCCTGTTTCGGTGAAAAGTTTAGGTCCAGGTTGCATACCATGAATCAAAATCCCACCTAATAATACAGCTGCAACGGGACTACCGGGAATACCTAAGGATAACAAGGGTATAAGGGATGAACTGACCGTGGCGTTGTTAGATGATTCGCTGGCTGTTATCCCCTCAATTAAACCTGTACCAAATTTTTCAGGATGTTTAGACCAACGTTTTGTTTCGTTATAAGCAATAAAGGAAGCAATATTGCCGCCAGCTCCAGGCAAAATCCCAACAATAGTACCTATAATGGAGGAACGTAATAGGTTTATTTTTTCTGTCTTGAACAAACGACTGGTAATTTTAGTAATAATTCCCGGGGTTGGCTTATAATCCGTAATATACTTCTGGTTTTCATCAATAAGGGTTAAGACTTGAGCAAAAGAGAAAAAACCGATCATGGCAGGTATTAAGGTAATCCCTTCTACAAGTGGCGAAAAACCGAAAGTGAAACGGGCGTAACCGGTTACCGGGTCTAAACCAATAGTAGCTAAGGCTAAACCAATAAAGCCGGCTAAGAGACCCTTAATTAAATTACCGCTAGATAAGGTGCTAATAATTGTTAGTCCGAAAATTGCCATCCAGAAGTATTCTGGTGAACCAAATTTCAGAGAGGCAACAGCTAAAGGCTCTGTAAAGAAAAGTAAAGGTATAGTTCCAATTACTCCTCCAATAACCGAGGCAAGGAGGGCGGTAAAGAGCGCATCATCCGCTTTACCTTGTTTAGTTAGTGGATATCCATCAAATGTAGTACAAACTGCGGAAGGTGTACCCGGAGTATTTATCAGAATCGCCGAGTTAGCTCCACCATAGATTGCCCCGCAATACATGGCTCCGAGCATTAGTAAACCTGATGCTGGTTCCATACCAAATGTTAGGGGAACAAGCAAGGCCACCCCCATAGTAGCGGTCAGACCAGGTAAAGTACCAATAATGATACCACCTGCCATGGCAACAGTCATAATGAGTAGGTTGATGGGTGAGATGGCATGTAATAAACCAGTTATAAAATCTGCATTAAACATTATTCTCCCCCCTTTAGATAGAAAAGGGCCGGAGAGCAGGTTCCTCCCGGCCCTTTAAAACGTTGTGAGCTATTACTTCTTCAATAAGCCGTACTTTTCTAACAGGGCTTTTGCTTTGATACTTTCTTCTTTCACCATCTTTTCAACTTCAGGACCATCGAGATATTCTGCAGGCTGTCCAATTTTCTTCATATCTTCTAAATATTCCGGTTTGGAAGTAATGTTTTTAAAGCCTTCACGGAGGCGTTTAACAATTTCAGGAGGAGTTCCTTTGGGAGCGGCAAAATGACGGGTAATACCGGACACTAAATCTACGCCTTGCTCCTTGAATGTTGGCCAATCAGGAGCCATCTTGTGTCTTTCTTTAGTAGCAATAGCTAATACACGAATCTTGTCAGTATCACGCATTACGTCATTGAGGTTGCCAACGATTGCATCAACGTGCCCACCTAACAAGGCAGCGATTTCATCAGCTGCACCTTTATAAGGAATAAGAGTAAATTTAGTGTTGGTTTTATCCATGAATTCTAAAGAAGCAATATGATGACCAGTTAGTGTCCCCACGTTACCAAGAGTTACTTTCTCGGGTTCTTTTTTAGCACGTTCAATTAAATCATTTAAATCTTTAATAGGGCTATCTTTTTTTACCGCGATAACAGTGGGGTCATTTACAACCTGAGCAATGTATTCAAAACTATCAGGTGTAAATTGAGTTTCCTGGCCTAAAGGTTGTAAGACGATATGTGGAACGTTTAAGCCGCCAATTGTGTATCCATCAGGCTTAGCTTTGGCAATTTCTCCAAAACCAACAGCTCCACCAGCACCAGTTTTATAGGTGATAATTGTATTTACGCCAAACTCCTGCTTAAAATATTTTTCAACAATACGAGCTTGAACATCGCTGGAACCACCTGCTGTAAAGGCAATGATCATCGTAATATCTTTGCTGGGATATTTTTCTGCCTTTTTTGTACCACAACCTACTAGAACCACGGAAACCACCAAGGAAAGTATTAATAACCAAACTAATTTTTTCTTCACTCTTACTCCTCCTCATAAATTAAATTTTTTAGGGGATTGAGATTGTTTTGATATTATTCAGAAATATTTTTTTGTAGAAATGTTTTGATATCTTCTTCTACTGATTCCAGATGGTGATACATGGCTTGACGTGCATTATCCGTATCATGATTTCTGATAGCGTCAACTATTTTTTGATGATCATCCAATGATTTACTTCCCCGGCCGGGAATGGTAAAGGCCCGGTTACGTGTTTCCTCGATTAAGTCAAGTAAGTTCTGCATAACTCGTACAAGGACCTTGTTTCCAGAGGCTTCTGCTAAAGCATTATGAAACTTCGTGTCATGATCGGTGAGTATTTGTGTATCCTCTTTAGGAGAATGGGATAGTTTTTCCCTGGTTTCTGATATCAATTCATTCATATAACTGATCTGCTCTGGAGTTGCTCTTCGCACAGCCCAAACGACCGCTTGGGTTTCTAATACTTTACGCATATCATATAGTTCGGTTAAGTCATATTGTTCTGAAAAAATGCGGTTTGTAAAATGTCCAATAATATCCTGATGAGTATTTTCAACTACATAGACACCTTGTCCTTGCTTGATAGTTACTATACCGGATGCGGCAAGTATCTTTAATGCTTCTCGAAGCGATGTTCTACTAACATTAAGGATTTCTGCTAACGCCCGTTCGGAAGGAAGTTTATCTCCTGGTTTGAGTTTTCCCCGGAGAATTGAGGATTTTATTTCCGCTACTATTTTTTCATGAACACTAGCAGGGTCTTTGGCAATTGGCTTGAACAATAAAAATCTTCCTCTCTCAAGCAAGCAACTATGGATAGTTAAAATGGGACCCTGCCCCATCTAAAAAACAGGGCCCCTTATTGTACTTTAGATGCTGAGACCAATCCTGTGGATAGCGAAACCTGTGTTTTCCTTAAGGATTTCACACTTTGTCATCTTGCCGTTGAGCACCTCTACTACTTCGTTGAAAATCATATCGCCAGCTTCTTCGAGGGTGATCTTGCCAGCAAGGATACCGCTCAAGTCTAAGTCTACGGTATCACTCATCCGGTTCCAGGAGTTAATGTTACCGGTAATCTTAATGGTGGGCATTAAAGGATGGTTAATGGTATGACCACCACCTGTGGAGAATACCAGGATCTGGGCACCAGCTGCCGCGATAGCGGTGATGGATTCGGAACCGTGACCGGGTGTGTACATTAGGTACAGGCCGGGGTCTTTCTTGGGTTTCTCTAAGATCCAGAGTACGTCCTGGATGGGTTGGGAACCACCTTTTTTAGCGCCGCCCAGGGACTTTTCTTCGATGGTGCTGATGCCGCCGACGATGTTGTCACCGGTGGGCTGAGAGCCGCGGATGTCTTCGCCGGTAGCCAGGATCCGATCTTCATATTGTTTAATATAATCAAGGAATTTTTGTGCTACTTCCGGTGTGACACAGCGGGCAGTTAACCATTCTTCTGCTCCCATTAATTCGGGGAACTCGGCCAGGATAGAACGGCCTCCTTCTCTGTAAATACGGTCAGAGCAGAAACCGAGAGCTGGGTTGGAAGAGAGTCCGGAAGTAGTATCAGATGTACCACAGTTTAAGCCAAAGAGCAGTTCGGAAATGTCTGCCTCTTCTCTACGCTGCTTGGAAATTTCCCGCATGAGATACATGGCTTTTCTGGTGGCTTGAGCAGTGGCTTCAATGGCACCATTAGCTTCCCGGATGTTGACAACTTCTACGGGCTTACCAGTCTTGGCAATTTCGTGGGCGATTTCTTCAGAGGTGCAGCCCTCTTCTCTAAAGTGGTCGATGACAACTACTGCACCAACATTGGGGTTCTGGCCCATGCCAACCAGGGTCCAGAAAGTTTGTCTCAGGTCGGATTTGGTCTGGCAGCGACCTAAGTGGTGAGTGATAGGCACAGCACCGTTAATGGTGTTGGCTACTCTTTCAACAACGCTGTTGGCATAGATTGTTCCGGAAAGGATCAGGAGATGGTTACGGCAGCCTACGTCGCCGTTTGGACGTCTATATCCCCAGAATTTAGTTCCCATTATTTGCACTCTCCTTTCTTTGCTGCTGCGGCTAGGTCACCACGGCCGCGATTGGGTTCAATGTTGTGGACATGGACATGGTCGCCCACAGCAATATCTGTCATGGCAGTTCCGATGCTCAAACCGTATTTAAAAACGGTTTCCCCTTTTTTAATGGGTTTGATGGCTACTTTATGGCCGTAGGGGATGTCAGCATTTACTTTGATTTGCAGTTCCTGGCCGGCGACTGAGACGGGAATGGTCATACCAGCCTTAATCTCAGTGCTGAGGATAGTTGCGACATTGTCTTTTACTTCGTCAACTACCCATGAAATCTTTGTGGACATACTAGTTACCTCCTTTAAATTTTTATTTAATATTTACAGTTCTTAGAACGGAACAAGGTTTTGTATTCTTGATCCGTTGTCAAGCTTTGAGGGGAAAACAATCAAACACAATTAAGTTTGAAATAGATTTCACTAGTCATCTATAAGCCTTATTTCAAACTTAACTTTGTTCTACCGCTTTCCTGCTCAGCTTAACACTCTCTAAAAAATGGAATTTTGGTTAGTGGTCATACCACTTTTGCTATATATATTCTTTATAAAATTGAGCATTTTGCATAATGAACGAATCCAGAATTCTCAAGGGTTAATTTTAGG
>CAZWTM010000099.1:0-8173 GCA_964637385.1 uncultured Peptococcaceae bacterium | reverse complement strand
AGGGGGAATAAAGATGGCAAAGCGATATGTGATTATCGGTGGGGTGGCCTGCGGACCTAAAGTTGCAGCGAGATTGCGCCGCTTAGACCTGGATGCGGAAATTACCATTATTGAAAAGGGGGAAATTCTCTCTTATGGCGGTTGTGGTATGCCTTATTATATTTCCGGTGAAGTCCATAATCTTCAGGAACTGTGGAGTACACCGGTAGGTGTGCCTCGCGATGTTCAGTTCTTTAAGAAAGTAAAAAATATCGAGATTATGGATAGAACACTGGCCCAGAAAATCAACCGGGCAGAGAAAAAAGTTGAGGTAGTGAGACTGGAAACCGGTGAGGTCCGGGAGATACCCTATGACAAGCTGGTATTAGCCGTAGGGGGGACACCGGTAGACCCGCCAATTCCGGGCAAGAACTTGAATAATGTCTATAAACTGAACCATCCTTATGATGCCGAAGGGATCAAAAAAGCTGCGGGAGTCGGGAAGATTAAAAGCGCCGTGATTGTGGGCGGGGGGTTAATTGGACTAGAGGTGGCCGAATCCCTAACAAAACTGGGCATTAAAGTCACTATTGTGGAGATGATGGACAGGGTCCTGCCCAAAATGCTGGATATCGAAATAGCCAGTCTCTTAATGCGTGACATGAGAGCAAATGGCGTCAATATTTTGGTTAATAATAAAGTATTAAGCTTTGAGGGGGATGACCGGGGTAATCTTCAAGCAGTTGTTACCGAACAGGGTACAATAGAAGCTCAATTAGCGCTGGTGTCCATAGGGGTAAGGCCCAACAGTAAGCTTGCTCAGGAAGCAGGCCTGGAAATCACGGAGAATGGGGCCATTAAGGTCAATGAATATCTGCAGACCTCAGATCCTGATATATTTGCGGGCGGCGACTGCATTGACAACTATCATCTCATTTTAAAAAGGCGGGTTTATGCCCCCCTGGGAGACCTGGCCAACATCCATGGACGCATTATTGCCAATAATATTGCCGGAAGCCCGGAGGAATTCCCGGGGATCCTGGGGACAACAATCTGCAAGGTTTTCGACTTTAATGCCGGCAGTATTGGGCTGACAGAAGAGAGGGCAAGGGAATTGGGCTATGAGGTGGTTACAGTCCTTGCTCCAGGCTCTGATAAAGCCCACTTTTATCCCACAGCCAAAAACATTTTTATTAAGTTAGTAGGCAGCAAAAAAGATGGCAAAATCATAGGAGCACAAATTGTTGGGCCTGGTGATGTAGCCAAAAGATTAAACATGCTCAGCCTGGGTATGTATTATGGCATTACGGCGAAAGAAATGGCGAAAATGGACCTGGCTTATGCACCGCCCTTTGCCCCGGCCATGGATAATTTAATCACTGCAGCAAACATTATGCAAAACAAGATGGACGGCATCGCTAAATCCATTTCTCTCCAGGAAGTAAAGGAAAAGCTGAACAAAAAAGAAGATTTTATTCTCCTGGATGTAAGAAGCCCACAGGAAGTGGAGGAAATGTCCTTACCTTATGAAAATGTTATGTATATACCATTAGGAATGCTGAGGCAGAAAACAGACCTGCTCCCCAGAGATAAAGAGATAATAATTTTCTGCAAAGTAAGTCTTAGGGGTTATGAGGCCCAGAGGATACTGGAGGAAAAAGGGTTTACCAATGTTAAGTTCATGGACGGCGGGATTGTCAGTTGGCCCTTTGAGCTAAAGACCAGGGGATAATGGATAATGTGAAAAAGGATAAGCAGCTAGAATTATTGACATATGTCCTAAACAACCCTATAATACAGATATGAGCATATGTTTAAAACGCAGTACGATTCAAATGATCAAATTCAAATATAAAAAGGGGTTAGAGATATGGGACAATGCAGCAACACCTGTGATTGTAAAGACGAAAAATGGGAACAGGGTACTTGTAAGGGAGGAGAGTGCTCAACTCCACAAAAAAATACAGGACATGAGTTGAACCACATTAAATACGTAATAGCAGTGATGAGCGGCAAAGGCGGTGTAGGAAAGTCAACGGTAACAGCACTTTTGGCTACTTCTCTCCAGAAAAAGGGCTATAAAGTAGGAGTTCTTGATGCCGACATTACGGGACCCAGTATTCCCAAACTTTTTGGTGTGAAAAAGTTGCCTGAGGATACGGGTTTTGGTCTTTTACCTGCCAAAAGTACGGAAGGCATTCAGGTTATGTCTATCAATTTATTTCTTCCCAGTGAAGATGAACCTGTTATCTGGCGAGGTCCCATCATTTCAGGAGTCATTAAGCAGTTTTGGGAAGAAGTGATCTGGGGAGAATTAGATTTTCTTTTGGTAGACCTGCCTCCTGGTACAGGTGATGCACCCCTAACTGTGATGCAGTCCCTGCCTCTCAAAGGTGTGGTTGTGGTAACATCGCCTCAGGACCTGGCCAATATGGTGGTAAGAAAAGCCATGAAAATGGCACAGAAAATGGATATCCCCATTCTGGGAGTAGTAGAAAACATGAGTTTTGTGGAATGTCCGGACTGCGGTAAAAGAGTTTTCCCCTTTGGTGAGGGCAAAGCTAACCTTATGTGCCAGGAGTTTAAAACACCCTTGTTGGGTGTCCTTCCCTTACAATCATCACTCAGTATTTTAGGGGATGAGGGGCGGATAGAGGAGTTTAATAGTGAGGATTTATTGAAGACCGAATTGTTGCTGGTACAGTTGTAGATGGCGTATAAAAAGGTACTCTTAGCTAAGAGAGTACCTTTATTACTTAACTTAGAAGTGGGGGATGATATATGTACAACGAAAAAATACTGGACCACTTTATGAATCCCCGCAACCTGGGAGTTCTGGAAGATGCCGATGGCATCGGTGTATTGGGAGATCCCGCTTGTGGGGATTATATCAAAGTCTATATTAAAGTTACTGACGAACATATCAGTGATATCCGCTTCCAGATTGCGGGCTGCCCGGCAGCCATTGCCTGCGGCAGTGCCATGACTGAACTGGCTAAAGGCAAATCCATCGATGAAGCTGCGGAAATTTCCGATGCAGACATACTGGAATACCTGGGGGGACTTCCCGGTGAGAAAGCCCACTGTTCTAATCTTGGTGCAGGAGCTTTACAAAATGCTATAGTCGATTATATGATAAAATCACTGTAACAAAGTCACAACCACGTTGTTGTTATCTGAGATGAGAGCACCAATTGCGACAGTGAGTGCGACAGTGAGAACCGTCCCCCCTGTCGCAAAAAGAAATGGAGTGTTATGAAAAATGCCCAGACCACCTAAATGCCGCAGGGTCGAATTTGAACCACAGGTCACCTATTTTAAACCGGCTGGAATCCCAAAATTCAATTTGGAAGAGTTAGTGCTAAGTGTAGAAGAGATTGAGGCTATTCGTTTAAAAGATAGAGAGGGCCTGGAGCAGGAGGAATGTGCCGAGAGAATGCACGTTTCCCGTCCTACCTTCCAGAGGATTCTGATGAGTGCCAGAAGCAAAATTGCGGAAGCAATCATTGAGGGCAAAGCCATTAGGATTGAAGGTGGGAATTATAAAATCGCGAAAGGTGTCATGAGATGTTCAGCTTGCAAGCATGAATTTGAGATAACCTATGGTCGCGGTTACCGTCATGGGATTACTTGCCCTAAATGTGAGGCTGCAATCAAGAATGATAGTTGTAATGAGAATAATCAAGAGGGTTGAGCAACTGCTCAGCACTCATATGACTGAAATGCAAACGTATTAAGCGAATCCATAATAAAGCACAAACAAATGAAACAATATAAATGAAAAATCACATATAAATGAAAAATATAAATGAAAAATCCTTGACAAAAAAACAAACTATGGATTAACATATGTTTCAGAAGTAAATAATTCCTATTTAAGGTGCCCCGTCAAGGGGAGAATAGGGAAACCGGTGAAATTCCGGTGCGGACCCACCACTGTAAGCGGTGACAAATCCCAGTATGCCACTATCTGGCACTTATCACTAAGTGCCGGATGGGAAGGCGGGAAGAGGTTGACCCGCGAGCCAGGAGACCTGCCTTAAATGTATGAACTAGACGAAGGGGATTAAATTCGTTCTAGCTGCTAGCGGCTTTAAGATGGGGAAAGTCTCTTAGTAACATACTAAGAGACTTTTAATTTTTTAAGCCTTCTTTGTCAGGCATGATGTTTACTCTTATCCATTTGGTGCCCTGGGTTTTAGTTTATTTAGCTGAGGGATTTATTATTGGAGGTGAGAAAAGTTAGCAAAAGATGTATTGATAGCAAGAGAAAATAGATACATAGCAGGAGGAGGAATAAAATGAATATTTTTACAAAGAAAACACACAGATACCTGGTATCTAAGTTATTACTGATATTCTTTATAGCAACCTTGTTATTGCCTGCATGGCCATTACTTTTTAGTGGACTCGATAATGGCAAAGCTGTGGCCGCAGAGGTATATGATAACTTAGCATTAAAGGCAGCAAGAAACAACTACAATTTACACCAAGGTGGACAGGCAGTTGACGGCGGCTGGGGAAACTTTGGTGCCTATGATGCCTACATCCTGACCCAGGCGGGGGCGGATGTAGGAACATGGGTATATAACGGTAAAAGTTTCAAAGACAGTGTCTTGAGTTTAATTGATGCGACGATTGCAAACGAAGGGAAAGAAAATCAGTCTTCGGCCAAAAGAGTAGCGCATGAATATCTGGCGGCAAAAGCTTTCGGAGATGCAAGAGCGACCCAGTTGCTGAACATCTTAAAGAACAGGCAGACGGCAGGCGGGAACGGCTCTTTTGACAAAAATGCCTTCAGCGACCTGCCCGCCTTTGAAGCATTGGGCAGAGCCGGGGACATGGCCGAAATAGATGCAGCAGCTGCCATTACTTATATCTTAAGTTGTCAGGACGGCGGTACAGGGGCCTGGACTTCCACTTGGAACGATTTTCAGGCGACAGCCCAGGCGGTGCGGGCGTTAGAATACCTGAAGCCCCTTGCGGGAGGGCAGGCAGAAGTTGTCCGGACTGCAATCGATAGGGGTATGGCCTGGCTGCAGGGGCGGCAGCAGGACGACGGGAGTTTCAGGGATGCAGGAGGATTTGATGATCCGCTTGTAGACACGGCAGAAACAATACTTACCTTAAACTGCCTGGGTATGGACCCTGCGGTCTGGACAGTCGGCGGCAAGAGTGCCGTAGATTACATGCGGGATAGTGCTCTCAATGAGGATGGGACGTTTGGTACCTCCAAGAACCTGATGGACAACACCTGGGCTTTGGATGCTTACCGTGTGTTAGGAGGAAATATTTCGCCTGACGCTGTACTAAGTTTAAGAGTGACGCCAGCCAGTGCAAATATAGTTGCAGGCGGCAGTCAACAATATACGGCCCAAATTTATAAATTGAATGGTACCAATGAGGATGTAAGTGCAGCAGCAGACTGGTCTGTAAATAACAGCAGTATAGCAACGGTAAATAACAGAGGTCTGGTTACAGGGGTGGCGGCAGGAAATACAGTTATTACTGCAACTTATCAAGGCGTTAGCGGTACTGCTGATGTAAGTGTTGCCGGCGGAGGAAACAATGGCGGCAATAATGACCAACAAGGCATCAGAGTTACTATAAAAGTTATTGGCAGAAGCGGAGAAACTTTGTTTGGTCCAAGTACTGTAACATTGAGAGAGAGTGATAGATGGGGTGTTACTGCTTTAGGAGCTTTGGATAAAACAGGACTTAGTTATAATGATGCTAACCCGAGCTATATTGACACAATTGCAGGCCAGGGACCCCAGGGCATGAACGGGTGGATGTATAAGGTTAACGGTGTTGTACCCGGGGTGCCTGCCAAAGATTACCCGGTTGCCAATAATGACCTGGTTGTCTGGTGGTACAGCACAAGCCCTACTGAAATATCCGGTGTTTCTTCAATATCCGGTGTTTCTTCTAATACTAAAGAAAACCCTAATATTCTTGATGATAAGAAATTGTCTGATACCATTCAGCAAACAGGACAAGCCAGACTTAACCTAGCAGAAAAAACTGATGGAAAGGGTAAGCTTTCTCTCCATACAATTGTTGGATTAGCCAACGATAACAAACCACTAACTATAGAAAGCAAGGGTCTTCAAGTAGAATTTGCTCCCCAATCCTTAATTACAGAAGAGTTAATGAAAGTTCTAGAAGATAAAAATGCTGCTTTAGAAATCGGAGCAAGAGAAGTAAGTGGAACAGAAAAACAAGAAATACTTTCAAAGGCTTCTGTAGGTGAAAGTACCGGGTTGTTTGATATTGGAGCTAAGATAGTAGATTTAACTGCCCAAATAATACGCACCAGCAATGATGGCACTGTTAATACTGATGTAATTAAAAACTTCCAGGAACCCGTAAAAGTAACTATTGATTTATCAGGCTCAGTTCTGAATCAAGAGGACATTGCTAAATTAACCGGGATAAGATATGAGAAGGATACTCAAGGTAATGTTAAACCTGTAAAACTGGGCGGAGCTTACGATTCCGAGAAAAAGACTTTTACTTTCTATAGCGATAAATTCAGCTTATATGGGGTAGTGAAAGCTAAAGACCTGAAAAAAATCAGTTTAGGAGTGAACAAGTTAACTACTACGGTTAACGGCAAAACAATTTGGCTTGATATTCCGCCGGTTATCCTGGGTAACCGTACTATGGTACCTTTAAGATTTATCGGGGAAAATTTGGGCGCTGAGGTAGAGTGGATCGCAGAAACAAAAACAGTGGAAATGATGTTGGATGGTAAAAAAGTAACCCTGGTTATTGGAGAAACTGGGCCTGGTTTAGATACGCCTGCAACCATCATTACTGGTCGTACCCTTGTACCCATCCGTTATGTTTCAGAATCCTTGGGAGCTTATGTAACATGGTTTCCATCCAGCAGAATGGTAGAAATAGTTAAGTAATAAAAAAAAAAAGCAGATGTGAAGAACCCAAAGACTGTTAATCATTTATAGGTCTGCACTGCCTGGCTGCTATAGCGGAGCAGCCAGGCAGTGCTATGACTTTGTGGCTGTTTATGAGGAGGATTCTATGAGAAGATCAGTACTTCTTGCCATCCTACTGCTGGGGTTGGTAGTGTGTCTTGCTGGGTGCGATAAACATAATCAAGACCGTAATTTGCTGACTGACGGAAAAGAAAAGACTCAAGCACCAGTAAACACAAATATGGATGAAGGAAAACTTGCCAATGCCCAAATACCTGTAAGCGAGAAGCATGGCAGAGAAAACAATGTAACAACTGCTAAAAATGAAAAAATAAAAGTAATAGTAACTAAGGATTTTGGAAAAGAGAAACTCTTAGAGGCTAAAGTTAATTTTAAAAAAAATATGTCTGTAATGGATGCCCTTCTTCTGGCCGGCGCTGATGTAAAGACCTCTTACGGAGGTGGGTTTGTCAGCGGTATTAATGGCTTATTGACAGATACTGGCGGGGTATCAGGTGTAAGAAAAGATTGGTTTTACTATGTTAACGGGATTTTTGCTGACGTTGGAGCTTTAGATTACGAACCCAAACCGGGTGAAATCATCTGGTGGGATTATCATCCCTGGAAGCTGTCTCAAGGTATACCTGCTGTTGTCGGCTGTTTTCCTGAACCATTTTTGCACGGCTTTAGGGGTCAAGTTAAGAAGACTACCATCATGTGTGGTTCTGGCGAAACAGAGCTGGCTATAAAATTAAAAGAAAGCATGAAAGATTACGGTATTTTAAGAGTTGATGTACAGGAGATTAATGCTGAAATGCTTACGCAGAGAGAAGGCCCCACCATCCTTATCGGCGAATGGGAGAAGCTAAAAGATATTGCCTGGATGAAAGAATTAAACAATGCTTACAAAAAAAATGGCACCTTTATTCACTTTACAGAAAGCAGTATCGAATTATTGGACTATCAGGGGGAAGGGGTTAAGAAATTGCAGGGGAGTGCCGGAGTAATCGTTGCTACTGGTGAAGGCAGCGGTGATGACAGTCCGCTTTGGCTTATTTCTGGTACGGATAGAAGAGGTTTTGAGGAAGCTGTAGATGTTTTAGTTAAGTGTCCCCAAAAAATTATGGGCATGTACAGTGCTGTTGTTTTGCCCGGAGAGATTATTAGACTACCTTTGTTGAGGGATTAAAGATGTTTATTTACAGAGAAAGAGATAATCTAATTTATAGAATCCATCCTTTAACCTCAATTTTCTA
>CAZWTM010000098.1:0-8257 GCA_964637385.1 uncultured Peptococcaceae bacterium | reverse complement strand
CCTGGTTGGTATATGCAGTTGTTAAAGAACGTTTCAACTTTATTTTCGTACTAAAGCTTTGTAACCAAAAATAGGAGGAAGAGCTATTACTTGTGCATTTAACCAGGCCTTAAGACCAAGAGCAGGAATTCGGGTAATAACCAGAATTAATGCAATTAATGCATAGGGAGCCCAGGCCAGCCAGCCCGGCATTGTAGGTTCCTGTTTTTCTTCTTTAGTGGCTGCCGTAGCGGCCATAACACTCTTCCAGCTGTTGTCCCATTTGCTTTCAGGAACAAATTCCCATGTGTTTTTAGGCATAAAAATGCCATTTCGTGCAGCCCAAATCACAATAGGCAAACCAATAAATGCACCTACCAGTGAGGGAAACTCATTGCCCAGGAACCAGGCAGTAATCAGATAAGGAACGGTAAAGGCGAGACCGGCAAAAATGGCAAAAGGTGCAGCAGCCAGACCGGGTTTGATGGATTTTTCTTCACCAAAGTATTTCGTAAGGAAGCAAATACCAAGGAGAGGAATAAAAGTTCCCATAGTAGCATGGGTCAGAGCCACATATTTTGTTAGCAATAATCTGAAGGCATCAGCCGACATAGGTGCACCCGCGGCCGTCAGGTTGGCCGATACTGTAGACATGGCACCAAAAATGGGAGTGCCAACAGCACCGAAACTAACGGGAGTACTGTTGAAAATTAAGGCAACCATGGCCGCAGCCAACGGGGGAAAACCTAAACCAACCAAAAGGGGTCCTGCTAGCGCCGCAGGGGTACCAAAACCGGCAGCACCCTCAATAAAAGCGCCAAATAGCCAGCCAATAATGATGGCCTGAACACGACGGTCCTTAGTTACACCCATGAAACCCTTGTTGATGGCAGCCATGGCCCCACTCTGTTTCATGGTATTTAAAATTAAAATTGCACCAAAGATAATAATGAGTACATCGAGGGCTTTAAGGGCACCAAATATCGTCGCACCTAAAACAGCTTTAACCTCCATACCCCAAGCAGCAAGGGCTACGATACAAGTAACTGCCCAGCCAACAGGAAGTGCTTTTTTGGCAGGCCAGTTAAAATTGGCCATAAGGACAACCACAACGAGAATAGGTAAAAAGGCCAATAAAGCTAACATATCAGAACCTCCCCACTACAAAAAATACAAAACAATTACAAAACAAATAATCAATAATAAACCACTACCCTCCTTTCTGTCAGTTTTCTGAATTCCAAGTCGTCAGGCCACTATACCACTAGTAATTTAATATTCTCTATTTTTCAAAAAAATCCTTCATTGACTATACTATTTTTTTTTATCTTCCAGTACTCTCTGAAATGCTTTTTTTCGTTTAATTATTCACATTTTCTTGAATATTTGTAATTAAGGCAAAATAATCCAGGTACTCCTTGGGTGGTAAAGTGCCAATAAAAACAATTTCTTTTTCCTGACCCTTCTCCTCCAGCACTTTTAGAAATATTTTTTGATAAGCATTCCTGTGCAAGAGATTAGTCAATCCTCCCAGCATAACAATATCGTACTCCTTTTTCGTTATAACCCTTATAGTTTCCACATAAATATCAGAGTCAGATTTTTCGCTGCCGCGCAGATCAATAACCTGCAGCCATTGTCTGCAGTTTCCGAGAATGGGTGTTATTGTTTCAAGAATTTTAATGTCAATGTCATAAATTAAAAGACAGGATTTAAATCCATGTCCCCAGGCTCTTAAGCCCATACCCAGGGGAGCCAGGTAAGTCTCTTCGCCCTCCCCTGCATATAATTGAAGTAAACCATTTAATCCTCTATCCATGTCTTCACTCCTCAAATCATAAAAATCTACAAAATATCTTCAGGTAACAGGTGAAAGAATTAAGAAACAGATAATTTTGTAGGGATGTGAGATAATGCGACTGACCATAACCGCTCTTTTTAGCGGAGCTTTCCCCTACGGGCAGGCCCACCCCGCAAGCCATCCAGAATGGAAAAACAGATTTATTGATCATAGACTAAGCCTGTCATCATAACTGACAGGCTCTTTTTAATCTCCGTATCTCATCTTCCTCCAGCTTTCTGTATTGTCCAGGCTTTAATTGGCCCAATGATAACGGGCCAAACTTAATACGTTTTAAACACACTACAGGGTATCCCACAGCCTGGCACATACGCCGTACCTGTCTATTCCGCCCTTCGTGAATGGTCATCTCTAATTGGGTATAATCATTGCCAGCCTCGAGTATAGTCACCTTGGCAGGCATGGTGGGACCATCTTCCAGTAAAACTCCCTTTTGCAATTTATTAAGGGTGTTCTTATCCATAATCCCTTTTACGGTAACAAGATAAGTCTTAGCCACCTTGTATTTCGGATGCATCAGCCGGTAAGCTAATTCTCCATCATTGGTTAATAAAAGCAAGCCCTCCGTATGATAATCAAGCCTACCCACGGGGTAAACCCGTGCCTTAATTCCTTTAAGCAAATCGGTAACCTTCGTCCGGCCCTGAGGGTCATGCATGGTGGTGACAACTTGCAGGGGTTTGTTTAAAATGTAGTATTCGTATTTGTTCTCAGTCTTTACAGTTTTTTGGTCAACCATTACCACATCTCTTTCTGGATCAATCTTGCTACCTAATTGAGTAATCGTAATCCCGTTTACCTTGACGCGACCTGCCAAAATTAATTCTTCCGCTTTTCGCCGGGAAGCTATACCAGCATGGGCAAGATATTTTTGTAACCGTTGCAAATTAATCACCTTTAGTTTATTCTCACTACATATTTTGCCCCACATTTTATATTTCTTCAATGCAAAAAAACTTTATTAACGACATAAACGGAAGCCAAAAAGGTAGTCAGATCAGCCATTAACCCTACAGCTACCGAATGGCGATAGTGCTTGATACCTACAGAACCAAAATAAACAGCAAGGACAAAAAAAGTTGTATCAGTACTTCCCTGCATGGTGGATGCCAAACGACCGATAAAAGAATCGGCACCGTGGGTCTTAATGAGTTCTGCTGCGATACCCAAAGAACCTCCGCCGGAAAAAGGACGCATAATGGCCAAAGGCAGTACTTCCGGGGGAATGTTTAAAACTGAAAAAAGGGGGGACAGTATTTTTACCATATTATCCATTATCCCGGAATGTCGAAATATACTGACAGCAACCAACATGGCAACTAAATAAGGTATAATCTTAACCGCAATGTTAAACCCTTCCTCCGCTCCTTTAACAAAACTTTCATATACTTTAACGCCTCGTAAAGTCCCATAGGAAAGTATAAAAAAAAGCAAGGAGGGTATTGCCCATAAAGAGATGGTGTTGATAATCTGTTCCAGCATGGTTCCACCTCCCGACTACCTGGAAAATCTTCGTAAAATTTTGTCAGCAATAATGGCTACCGTCATGCCCAGGGTAGTAGCAAATACCGTAGTACCTACAATCTCCGTAGGATTTTGAGAACCTGCCGTTAACCTGATGCCGATAATCGTTGTAGGTAAAAGGGTTATACAAGAAGTGTTTAAAGCTAAGAAAGTACACATGGCGTCACTGGCTTTATCACTCTGCCCGTTAAGTGTTTGTAATTCCTGCATGGCTTTCAAGCCAAAGGGTGTGGCTGCATTACCCAAACCCAGTATATTAGCACTAATATTTAAAAGGATAGCTCCCAGTGCCGGGTGCTCGGGCGGTATAGAAGGAAAAAGCAACTTGGTCAAAGGTTTAATGAGCCTAGCTAAGGTTGTAATTAACCCTGCTTCCTGTGCTACCTTCATAATCCCTAACCAGAAACTCATGACGCCTATTAATTCCAAAGCATACTTTACAGCAACCTGTGCTGCCTGAAAGGCTGCATCGGTGACAACCTGGGGTTTTCCCTCCAGAGCAGCTATGAAAACACCCGATATAATCATGAGTAACCAAATAATATTAATCATAACTACCTCCATCCCGTTCTCTTGTAAACTTATGAAAAAGTTGTTCTCCCTAGAACAGGAATGGAAGGGTGTAATTTTTTATCACCCAAAAAAATAACCGGTTTTCACCGGTTATTGTACTTCACGGATAGTCCCTGCATTTTCCGCTCTTGCTTCAGGTGTAGGTTTAGTTGGTTCTTTGATACGGGAACTCACCATACCCTGGATACGATCCACTACTTGTGGCGCTAAATCCACCAATCTTTCTATAAAGGCATTCTTACCGTCCACCGGCATTAACCTGACTTGTCCATTTCCCACTACCAGAAAGCCCACTGGTTGTACAGAAACACCGGCTCCGCTGCCGCCACCGAAAGGTAAAGAAGTACCTTCACCCTTTTCACTTATGCCGGGATCAAATTCACTTCCACCTGCAGCAAAGCCGCAAGCCACCCTGGATACGGGGATAATGACAGTTCCGTCCGGCGCTTCCACCGCATCACCTACTACTGTGTTTACATCTACCATTTCTTTAATGCTTTCCATCGCTGTCTTCATAAGTCCCTCAATAGGATGCTCGCTCATAGGCTTACCCTCCTTAATAAATTCCATATTTGCCGGATATATTTCCACATTTGGTAAATGACAATAATAATATGACCCATCCGCAACTCAAATATGCAGGAGTAATCCACAACCAGATTCGTTCTTGCGAAATTTGGCATAACGGTCAGTTCCTTTTGGGTATGAGTCATATCAAAGAATTTGGCCATTTGGCTATAGATATTGCCAAAGAAACCCCACACCAGCCCCACTGCAATAGCTGTTTCCGCTGCATCCTGTAGACCGATTTCTGTATACAGGTGAAGTTTACGAACTTTGACAGGCCTGGCAATTTTTTTTATGAATTGAACGGTACCGCGATAGACCCCCCGTGATATCTTATGTAAGCGAAAGATACGACTAAAAAAACGGGCCCAGGATAAATTTACGGCCCGTAAATCCTCGGGAGGTTTCCTTTTCCAGGGACGATTCTGGGAAAGATGCCAAAAAAGGCCGGTCATGGGATTAATAAGTTTTATAGGAATGGGAATGAACCACACGTGGATTTCTACCTGGAACATCATTAAATTGGGTTCACGATAAAGGCGAAATAATAATTTGACGGGAAGTAGACTTATGCCAAGGATAGTGATGAAAAAAATGCCTATTACTTTAAGCATAAGTTACCCCCTCATCGTGTATTACCATATATTAGTATTCCTGGTATTTTTATGACCTATACGCGGTGGGATGTCTCCGACTTCCGAATAGAAAAAATAAAACTATAGCTGAAAGCCATAGTTCTTAACCATTTATTTGAAAATCGGATGCATCACAGGCGCAAATCTCGCTACGTCGGATGTCGGTAAGCGGGGGGAGGAGCAAAAATTTCATTTAGCGGTCAAAAACATCTCTTCGGCCTGAGGGGGGAGATCAGCTAAAGATTTTAGGCCAAAATATTTTAAGAATTCCTGTGTTGTTCCATAAATAATGGGACGTCCCGGTCCTTCCTTGCGGCCAATCTCCTGGATCAAGCCCCGTTCCAGTAAGGTACTTACCGAACTATCGCTCTTTACACCCCGTATTTCATCAATTTCACTACGGGTAATAGGTTGTTTGTAAGCAATAATGGCCAGAGTCTCCAGAGCAGCCTGGGAAAGGGCACTGAGCTGGGGCTTTAATAATTTTTCCAGATATACCGCATGCTCCGGTCTTGTGGCAAAAGAATAGCCCCCCGCCACCTCCAAAAGTCTAAATCCCCTGGCCTCTTTTTCTAACTGGGCTTTGATCTCACTGAGGATGACCGCCACATCCTTTTCATCAATTTCCACTATTTCAGCGATGGTCTTAACTGATAAAGGATCGTTAGAAACAAACAACAAAGCTTCGATAATACTCTTGACCTCTTCAGGAAATAGCGTGGGCACTGGCGTGTCCCCCTTCAATCTTGTTGGAGAATATAAAAATTTCCTCAAATAGTTGTGGTTGTTTGATTTGCACACGTCCCAAACGGATTAATTCCAATAAGGCAAGAAAAGTAACAACAATCTCCTCCTTGCTGGCCCTTTCTGCAAAGAGGGACCGAAAGGGCAGTCCTAAAGGTTTATTCTTTACCTGCGATAAAATAAAAGAAATCTTGCTGCGAAGAGTAATTTGCTCCCGTGGTAATAGAACCACCTCTTTTTTCTTCTCGATTCTGGCCAGTACTTTATGAAAAGCAAAAATTAAATGCCGTAATGTTATATCACCTACGGGATTGGGCGGTGGATAATCCCTGAGTAATTTGGCCTCATCAATATGCCGCATAAAAATTTTAGCCTGGTTATTTTCCATTTTCTTTAAAATTGAAGCAGTTTCCTTAAAAATTTTGTATTCCAAGAGTTTTTCCACCAATTCTTCCCTGGGGTCACTGCCCCCTTGCTCATCGTTCGGCATAGGGGGTTTAGGAAGGAGCATCCTGGCTTTAATGGAGAGAAGGGTACTGGCCATAATCAGGAATTCACTGGTAAGCTCCAGGTCAAATTCCTCTGCGGCAGCTAAATAATCTAAATACTGCTGTGTAATAAGGGCAATAGGAATATCATAGATATCAACTTCGTTTTTATCGATCAAATGAAGCAAAAGATCAAGGGGCCCTTCAAATACAGGTAATTGCACCTTGTAGGACATACTTTCACCACTTTATATTTTCATAACCGAACGTACCAAATCCAAGGTTTGACGTGCTTCTATGCGGGCCTTTTCTGCTCCGTGCTCTAATATTTCCTGTAAAAGCTCTGGTTTGTTTTCGTAATAAACCCTTCTCTCCCGGATAGGTGCCAGGAAATCTTCGAGTTTATCGGCTAAACGCTTTTTACAGGCTACACAGCCTATACTGCCGCTCCTGCAGGATGAGCGTATCTCTTCAATTTCATCAGGATTATAGATATTCTGATAGGTGTGTACTAAACAAACCTCAGGATTCCCGGGGTCAGTTTTTCTGATTCTGGCGGGGTCTGTTACCATCATCTGCACTTTTCCCAGGATTTCTTCTACCGCAGCCCCCAGGGAAATGAAATTGTTATAACTCTTACTCATTTTCCTGCCATCTACACCTGGAAGCAAAGATATCTTAGCTAAAATGGCCTGCGGTTCAGGTAAGAGATCGGTCTGATAGAGATGGTTAAAGCGCCTGGCTATTTCCCTGCACAATTCCAGGTGGGGCAGCTGGTCTTCTCCTACGGGAACGGCATTGGCACGATAGATTAAAATGTCCGCAGCCTGTAAAAGTGGATAACCCAGGAAACCATAAGTAGAGATATCCTTGCCTTCTTTTCCAAGTTGTTGAATTTGATCTTTATAGGTAGGTACCCTTTCCAGCCAGGATAAAGGAGTAATCATTGAAAATAAAAGGTGAAGTTCCGCATGTTCTTTTACGTGAGACTGGACAATAATCGTGGATTTCTCCGGATCTAACCCCACACTCAGCCAATCTAAAAGCATTAATCTAATATTCTCTTTTATTTCCGATGTATCTTCATATGCCGTGGTAAGGGCATGCCAATCTACAATACCAAAAAAACAGTTATACTCATCCTGTAATTTAACCCAGTTTTCCAGAACGCTCAAATGTCCAATATGAAGTTTTCCTGTGGGTCGCATGCCGCTAAAAATTGTGCCTTTCTTCATTGACTATCCTCCTTAATAAATTAGCTTCCTATTAATGTAATGAATTGACCAAAACGTAAAATAGCAAGAATAATTCCCCGGGCGGGAGTTATAAGAAAATCTGTGATATTTGTAACAATTAACAGCATGAGCAGGAGGGGACCGTAGGCCTCTAGCTGGTAGAAAAAACCAAGCAGGTGACGTGGTAAGATGCCGAAAACAATTTTGGAGCCATCCAGGGGAGGTACCGGTATAAGGTTAAATAATGCCAAATAGACGTTCATGCTGATTAAAGCCAGAGAAAAGGCTGACAGGTAGGTATATTTGTCAAATAGATTGTACAATATGCCACCCAGCAAAGCAACCAACATATTAGATAAAGGACCGGCTAAAGCTACCAGCATCATTCCCCTTTGACGGTTTCCCCTGAAATAATAGGGGTTGACCTCCACAGGTTTAGCCCAGCCAAAACCTGCTACCAAAAGCAGTAAAGCACCCAGGGGGTCAAGATGTGGTATGGGGTTTAAGGTTAACCGCCCCTGCTGGCGTGGGGTTGGATCGCCCAAGAGAGTAGCCATACGTCCATGGGCATATTCATGTATGGTTACAGCTATCAGTATTACCGGTATTTTGATCAGTAATTTGGTGATTGAGAGCATGGTGTTTCCCCCT
>CAZWTM010000097.1:0-8372 GCA_964637385.1 uncultured Peptococcaceae bacterium | reverse complement strand
TTGGGTTTCCGGGCCCTGAACCCCCTAAAAATGGCGTTTTACTGTCAAAGTCGGGATAAAAATGCCTCCTTTTTTGCAAAAATAAACGCTCGTTTGTAATAAGAACAGGCCGCCTTGTTAAAGCGACCTGTTCTTATCTTTCAGGCAAAGAAAAATTGCCTCTTTGATATTTTCTATTGCTTCGCTTATCGTTTTCCCTTAGTGTAGCATCCCTCAAGGATTGGACAAGAAATTACAAAGTAACCTGTGTTGTCTCGTTTAATTATTACAGGGAATTAGGAAATTTATATTTATCTTTAGGAATAGCCTTATTAAGTCTTTCGATTCAATTATTGCTTCTATCTTTGTTTTTTTAAATATTTTTTTAATTCATCATAAAAGTTTTCCCTAGTTCCAGCCAGGATGATTAATACTGTTTTCCCCTCGATCTCTACTACTTTGTATGCAATTTCATAATTGGTGTTTTTATAATATATGTCATAGCCCATAATGCCAGCTAGATCATATTTTTTCGCCTTTCCAACTTGTGGATTTTTTCTGATATTGTCAATAGCTTCTTTAAACCGGCGTTTAAGTTGTGGGTCACGAATCTTTTTAAGATATTTCTCTGCTTGAGGCAAATATTGTACTGGCAACATATTAGTTAATCCACATCAGAAAAAATTTCTTTATGCACGGCATCACGATCTCGAGTATCTTTCTTGGCCAAAGAAACGGCATCGTCTATTAATTCTTGAGCAGCTATTCTTATCCTGGCTTTCATCTTACGAAATTCTTTCACTAACTCATCACCTGCGTAGCCCTGATTGACTAGGTCTTGCAGAATTAGGTCGGAGTAATCGTCGTTTGCTTTATCATGTCTCCTAATAATTAACTCGTCGCCCTTTAAGATACATTCTACTTCCCGTCCTAAACCTAATTTTTCATAAAATACCTGGGGTATTGTTATTTGTTTTTTAGATGATACCTTGATTATCCGAGATTCCATATCTATCAATCCATCTTTTGATAATTGTATAGACATATTATATTCGCCTCCTAATCAAATATGCAATTTCTTTACCATCTTGGTTACTTGGTTATATTTTACCATAACGCAGTGTCCGCTCAGGCTCTCTTTGGGCGTCTTTTCGGTTTTTTTTTTTGTAAAACCATGAAGCAGCACAAAAGTATCTTGGCAGTATCCAATGTTTTTTTATCCCTTATTTATTCCCACTCTAATTTTTGACCGCATCTAGTGCAATATTGATTTTGATGGGACCATCACTCTCCAGGATACCTGTGATGCTATGACCAAAGCTTTTGCCGGCGAGGGTTGGCAAGAAAGCCTTCACCGCTGGGAAAAAGGGGAACTGACCACCCAGGGTTGTGCCCGGGAAATCTTTCGCCTGTTTAATGTGACCAAAGAGGAGCTGGCCTCTTTTCTCGCCACCATACCCATTGATGAGACTTTCCGCGATTTTGTCGGGTATGTGGAAAACCGCGGAGAAAAACTTTTCATAGTCAGCGACGGGTACGATTTCAATCTATCCATTATCCTGGGGAAAGCCGGACTAAGCCATCTCCCTCGTTTCTCCAACCGCCTTGTCATAAGGGACAATCAATATGATATTGACAGCCCTTTTCAATTGACAGAATGTGATAAATGCGGCACCTGTAAAAAAGAACTGGTATCCCGGCTAAAGGAAGATACGGAAGAGGTAGTTTATATTGGTGACGGCTACTCCGATATGTGCGGCTGCCAGGCTGCCGACCTGATTTTTGCCAAAGGCTCTTTGCTGAACTACTGCCAAAAAGAGAATCTCCCGGTGATTCCTTTTTCCTCCTTTGCCGATATCCTGCGCTGGTTAAAAGAACATGATGAAAGATAAAGCTGTGCTGCTTCGACTTCCGACCTCCGATTTCCGACTTCCGCATACTTGTTGGAAGCTTAAGGCGCCCCACCAGGGTGCTTTTTGTTTAAATATCTAAGAAATGTTCTCCACCTTTTCCTTTTTCTTTCTTATTTTCTGCCATAAATAATAAATTCCCGAAATGACAGCCACCCAAACCAGTATTCCTCCCAGGTTAATGTACCAGGCATACTGCTCCCTCCCCCAGAGGGAATAAAAGAGGATAGCGGGAGTTTGACCCAAAGCAGTTCCCACCAGGAAAGTTCTCAATCGGACATGGGTTAAGGCAAAAGCGTAGCTGGCCAGGTCAAAAGGGACAAAGGGCAAGACCCGGGCCACAAAGACAGCCTGATCCTGGTATTCTTCGATTAATTTGATCATCGCCGCTAATATCCGCGGCGGGGCTGTAATATTAAGCCCAAGATAGCGGATTAGCCCGAAACATACCACAGCACTGCACAAAGACCCCACCCAGGAGATGAGAAATCCCCCCCAGCTCCCGAAAATGATGCCGTTGGCTATGAAAATCATCACCGAGGGCAAGGGTGAGATAAAGGCCTGGATAATGATCAGGGCGAAAGATATGAGGGGCGCCAGGTACCCGCCGCGCAGAATCAGCTCCTTGAGAGCTGTCATATTGCCTGTGGCCAGAATGGCCACCAGGTCGGCTCCCCAGTAAAAAATAGCTCCTATTGCCAATAAAACAAGAAGTATTTTCTTTATCATATCATGCTCCTCATCCATGAGTAGTTCGCTTAATATACCTTCTCCATTCCCCTAGCTAAATCCTATCTCAACAGGGCTATCTTATGCCAAATTAACGGAAAAATTCTTAAATATCAATACCCCTGTTCCATTCTGACACAACCCGTTGTTTTTGCTGCTCTATTTTGGAGCAATTTGCCCTTTCCAACCCTGATACGACCATTGGCACGAATTTTGCAACTGTTTAGAAGATAAGAGCATATTGCTTCCGACTCATCCTGTCCCCCGGGGAAAGGCTGAGCGTTGGGTCAGGGGAGCAATTCCCTGGCCTGCCGGTGCGCAAAGGAAGAGATGTCTGTAAGAGGGACATCTTTTTTCTTTACCAAAATATTTTATGGGGGTGTATATTGTGTATATTCTAAGGGTAAACATGTCTGACCTCTCTATCAAAAAAGAAGCCGTGCCGGAGAAGTACCAGTTAATGGGTGGTCGTGCCTTAACCTCACACATCATCAACGCCGAAGTTGATCCTAACAGCCATGCTTTAGGGCCTAACAACAAACTGGTCTTCGCCCCTGGGCTTCTGGCTGGGACTCCCGCTCCCAGTTCTGGACGTCTTTCCGTTGGTACTAAGAGTCCTCTTACTGGTACCATTAAGGAAAGTAATGCCGGTGGTGTGGCTGCCCAAAAACTGGCCCGTTTAGGTGTGAAAGCGATTATCGTTGAAGGCCAGCCCAAAGACGATAAATGGTACATCCTCAAAATAGATAATGATGGAGGCCAACTCCTTCCCGCCGATATAGTGGTAGGAAAAGGTAACTATGAGACAGGAGAACTGTTAAGAGCCCAATTCGGGGAAAAAGCCGGTGTCATTTCCATCGGACCAGCCGGAGAAAGCAAGATGAGTGCCGCTTCCATCGCCGTAGCAGATATGGAAGGACGTCCCGTACGCCACGCCGGCCGCGGCGGCACAGGGGCTGTTATGGGGTCCAAAGGACTTAAAGCCCTGGTGATAGATGATACCAATGCCCCAGGCGTAGAAATCAAAGACAAAGAAGCCTTTAGAGCCGCCGCCCAGGCTTTTAGCAAGATGTTACTGACTAACCCGACCTGTGGTACAGGTTTACCCACTTACGGTACAGCTGTTCTGATTAACATCTTGAATGAAGCAGGTGGACTGCCTACAGAAAACTTTAAGCGGGGACGTTTCGAAGGTGCAGAAAAGATCAGTGGTGAATTCATGTATGACACGATTCTGGCCCGGAAAGGCAATCCCACTCATGCCTGCCATCCCGGCTGTGTCATGCGCTGTTCGCAAATTTACAACGACGCTGAAGGCAATTACCTCACAGCCGGCTTTGAATATGAAACCATCTGGGCCTTTGGAGCCGACTGTTGTATCGATAACCTGGATCAGATTGCCATGGCCGACCGCCTCTGTGATGACATCGGCCTGGATACCATTGAAATGGGCGTAACCATGGCTGTCGCCATGGAAGCAGGTATTATCCCCTTTGGCGACGGGGACGGTATGTTAAACCTCCTGAAAAATGAAATTGGCAAAGCTACCCCCCTGGGAAGAATCCTGGGCCAGGGAGCAGCCTTTACAGGCCAGGCCTATGGCGTAACCCGTGTACCTGTTGTAAAGAAACAGGGTATTCCAGCCTATGACCCCCGGGCCGTCAAGGGTATCGGTGTTACCTACGCCACGACCACCATGGGAGCCGACCATACGGCCGGATACAGTGTGGCCACGAATATTCTAAAGGTCGGTGGATTTGTTGATCCTCTCGGCACAGAAGGTCAGGTAGACCTTTCCCGTGGCCTGCAAATCGCTACCGCTGCCATCGACAGTTCCGGTCTCTGTCTCTTTGTAGCATTTACTGTCCTGGATGAGCCTGAAGCACTGCCGAAAGTGGCCGATATGCTGACCGCCCAGTACGGGGTAAAAGTAACTGTAGATGATATTACAGAATTGGGCAAAGCCGTCTTAAGGGTGGAAAAAGAGTTTAATACAAGAGCAGGATTTACACCTGCCCACGACCGCCTCCCCGAGTTCTTTGCCAACGAACCAATCCCGCCCCACAACACTACTTTCGACATTGCCGGTGAGGAATTAGATAAAGTATTTAACTTTTGAGGAGTGAAGACATTGCAAGTGGAGGTTCGCCTCTATGCCTATTTGCGGGATACCATACCTGAAGCAAAAAAAGGACCTCTTTTTGTAGATATTCCTGATGGAAGTACTGTCGGTGATTTGCTTGCCTACTTGCAATTACCGAATGAATCGACCCTAATTGTGATGATAGACGGCATACGCCAGTTTAATACTTATCCCTTAAAGGAGGCGTCCCGTGTAGCCATCTTTCCTCCCATTGGCGGGGGCTAAACTGAATAGGTGCATTAAAAGGGGGATGGTACACATGTACCATCCCCCTTTTACAAAGGGAATAGGGGAGGGTTAGATGGTGAAGTAGACAAATAAATCTTGTAGCTCCTCATGGGCTAACTCCTTGCTTAAGCCCATCATTAACAATAAGCGGGCTTTAGGACTTGACAAATGCCCGCCAAAGATAACACCGAGGTTTTCCAGGGAGAGACCGCCACCGGGATAGCCATATTTGGGAACAACCCTCCCGTACGAACAGCGAGAGGTAATCACAACTTCAAGGCCCTTCTCTCTGGCTTTTCTAATCCCCCGGTAAAAAGGCTCGTTAACATTACCCAGGCCCACACCTTCCACAATAAGACCTTTAACGCCCTGTTCAATGGCCGCCAGGAAAAACTTTTCATCAGCCCCGGCATAAAATTTAATAATTTCTACGGAATAATCCTTAAGGCTGGAAAGTTCAAGTATACGTCGTTCCCTTGTCCTGTTAAACACAATACGATCAGGGTAAACATATCCCAACAAACCCTTTTCTCCGGAAGAGAAGGCATCTAAGGAAGTGGTATGTACCTTACTTATTTCCCTGCCTTCATAGATTTTCTCGCAAAATACCACCATAACACCCTGACCCCGGGCCAGGGGTGAGGAAGCCACTCTGATTGCGGCAGCCAGATTAGCGGGGCCATCGGGCCAGTCCTCCGCCGGGGCCCGCTGGGCTCCGGTAATTACCACCGGCTTAGGACCGGTTACCAACAGGTCTAAAATAAAAGCTGTTTCTTCCATGGTAGATGTGCCATGAGTGATGACAACCCCCTGAACGTCCTCCTGTTGTAACAATTCCCGGGTGGTGTTGGCTAGTTCAAACATGTGCACCGGTGTTAGATATGTGCTGTTAAGTGTGGCAAAATTCCTAACCTCTACATTAGCAGTAATATTCGCATTCCTAAGGAGAGTTTCCCCATCCAGCCTGGCCACTAATCCTCCCTTTTCCAGGTCAGCCATGGTAGCAATGGTTCCACCTGTCGCCAGCAAGATGATTTTAGATGCCATCTCGTCTCCTCCAATCCTATAAAATTATAAATGTTTTCGAGTCAATATTGTGTGATTATCATACCATGTAAGAATTTAATAATCCCCTGTTACCTGCAAGAACAAGGGGATGGGGTTATTTTTAAAATCCGGGCTTACATACCGTATTTGTAACTCTCCACAATGCCTATTAAATGCTTGCGCATAGCTTCTTCGGCACCCGCAGCATCCCGGTTTTTGATTTTTTCGTAGATATCCCGGTGAAAGGCTGTAGATTTTTTAATATTTTTGATTGACCTGGGATCCTGAACAAAAATATGAAACATCACCTTAAAAATATCTTCCAGAATAGGATTGTGGGTAGCTTTGGCAATCATTTGATGAAATTCAGTGGCATAATTCAAGACAGCTTCCCTGGTATTTTTAGGGTTTTCCATCTTAATGATACACTCTTCCATACGCCGGATATCTTCTTCCGTGGCTTTTTTAGCGGCTAATCCTGCATTCTGGATTTCCAGCACAGAACGGGCTTCAAAAATGTCCGCAATATTTAACTTTTTGGATGTAATTAGTAGGGTAAGGGGCTCCACGAAGATATTATCAAACTTTTCCCTGACATAAGTACCGTCACTTCTTTTTTCCAAGAGGCCCTTGGATATTAAACCTTTTAAAGCCTCCCGCACAGAAGTACGACTCACCTGAAACTTTTCGCACAGTTCCCTCTCAGGAGGAAGCTTTTCCCCCAGTTTAAAAACACCCTCCTGGACAAGTTCCTGAATTTGCTGGGCCACTTCGTCTGAAAGATTCATTTTTTTTACGGGCCTTATCTGCATAGCCTATCTTTTACCCTCCAAGGACTGTTGTATTTTTTATTATTTTATTAAATGTTATCACAAATCTGACTGTCATACCACAAATTCTTTAATTCAGTTGTAAATTCTGCTTTGTCAAATATTGTTATATTTTTATCCCGTATTTCTCTATTTTGCGATACAGGGTGTTACGTGAGATACCAAGATAACGGGAGGTCTGGGTGATGTTGTTACCATACCGCTGCAGAGCTAATCTAATGGTCTGAACCTCCAGGTTATCCATAACCGTACCCCCGCCGTCCTGTGGACTTACATTGTACAGGGCCTGTAAGGTGCTAGGCAGGTGCTCGGGCAAAATAATTTTGTTATCGGCCAGGTGAATAGCCCTTTCCAGGACATTGACCAGTTCACGGACATTCCCCGGCCAGGAATAGCTGTAGAACAACTGGTCTACCTGGGGTGAGACCTCCATGCCGGAATGATGATAACGGCTGCTCAAATCCGCCAGGATATGGTCCGTAAGAATGCCGATATCCTCCCGGCGCTCCCGGAGGGGAGGGATTTCAATGGTGATCACGTTCAGACGGTAGTAAAGGTCCAGGCGAAATTTCCCCTGCTGCACCTGTTCATAAAGATTTTTATTGGTGGCAGCGATAATCCGCACATCTGCGGGAATAAGCTGAACTCCGCCAATACGGTGATAACACTTTTCCTGGAGGACGCGGAGCAGGGCCGCCTGGCAATCTAAAGGCAGTTCGGCTATCTCATCCAGAAACAGAGTACCGCCATTGGCCAACTCAAATTTACCTTTGGCCCCCCTGGCCCGGGCGCCGGTAAAGGCACCTTCTTCATAGCCAAAGAGTTCACTTTCTACCAGGTTCTGGGGTACGCCCCCACAGTTAATGGCTACAAAGGGCCCGTGACAACGGCTGCTTTTATTATGGATGGCATGGGCCAGCAATTCTTTTCCCGTGCCGCTTTCGCCCTGGAGCAAAACGGTAGATTCAGTTTGAGCTGCACGCCTGGCCAGCTTTATCACTGTCTGCATTTTTTCACTTTCAGCGATAATGGAATCAAAACTATAAACGGCCTTGTGCTGGTAAACCGGCGTCATACTTTTATGTTTCTGGCTCTCCAGCATGATCAGGCGGTTTTGTATGGCTTTGGCCCCGGCCACCACCAGAGCCAAATTATGGGGATGAGCCCGGTAGTAATTGCCCGAAATATCCAGTACCCCTGCCACTTCCCCTTTACTGTTAAAAATAGGAGCGGCAGAGCAGGTCAAAAAATGATTTTCCTTTAATAAATGTTCCTGGGCAAAAATAGTCACCGGTTTCTCTTCTACCAACGCTGTTCCGATGGCATTGGTTCCTTTCCTGTGTTCATGCCAGTTAACCCCCTGGGAGAGGTTTACCCGCCGGGCTTTTTCCATAAAACCGGTGTCTCCCAGCACTTTCAGGATGTAGCCCTTGGGATCTGTAAGAATAACACAGAAGCCGGAACCTTTCATAGAAAGATAGATTTCTTCCATGATTGGTTTAGCCA
>CAZWTM010000096.1:0-8404 GCA_964637385.1 uncultured Peptococcaceae bacterium | reverse complement strand
GCATATCAAAACAGAAAGTGTTGCCCAACGGCGTGCCCACTTTTTGGGTTTACCGGAGAAAGGGAGTTTTTTGATTCTGGTTTTGCACTGTTCTCCTAAAATTGAGCCAAACCAGGCAGAAAACATTCGTTACCGGTATTTTGAAGAGTTGCAACTGAATCTGAAGCCGCTGGGTTATTCCGTCGTAGCCACGACAGAAAGCAGAAACCTTGTGGTACTGCTTAATATACCTCAGACAGAAAGCCAAAACGTATTTAATCTTTTGCCCAAATTTCATCAGGAGATCAAGGTTAAATGCTCCTGTCTGTTGTCACTAGGCGTGGGAGATGTCTTCCATGCGCTTACCGATGCCCGCAGGAGTTTTTTGGAAGCTTCTGAAGCCCTGGAGTTTGGGCGAAAAGTCTGGGGAGAGGGTTCTTGCACGCTGTTCTCAGAGATAGGTGTTTATCGTCTCCTTTGTTCCTTTCCTTCCCACGAGGAATTAAAAAAATTTATCCCCAGGAGTCTTCATGATTTAGTGGAATACGATAGAGCCCATAAAACGGAATTGCTAAAAACCCTGGAATGCTACTTGCGAAACGGGGGGAATGCCAAAAGGACGGCTTCTGAACTTTTTATCCACTATAAGACATTGCAGTATCGTTTGGAAAGAATCAGTGAAATTGCCTGTACTGATTTGGAGTCAGGAGAACGCAGGCTTGATCTGCATTTAGGATTAAAAATACTGGATCTTTTAGCCAAACAGGGAAGCTGTTGATTGCTTCCCGTTTTATTTAGCACTTTGGGATAAATAGAGACTTTAAATTTTCCTCAAAAATTTGCAAAGGGATTTTAACCTTTACCGGCGAAGTGAGATGGAGATCTATTTTATCTTGCATGACGTGAACAGGAAATTCCGGAAAAGATATAAAACCACCTGGTCTTTTCAAAGGGTTCTGATATTTTATTGGTATGAACTTTTAAACTATTAGATTAAAGAACAAATACAAGCATTTAGACTGTGGGAAGAGGGGATGATAACTACGAAGACTTTGATTAAGGGTGGTCGTGTTCTGGATCCGGCTAGTGGTTTTGATAGGATTGCCGATATTTTAGTGATTGGAAAAACTATTGTGGCTGTGGGCAATAATTTACCGGACGGTGAAATAGTTGTTGACGCCAGGGGGAAAACAGTTGTACCAGGTTTAATCGACATTCATGTTCACCTGCGTGATCCCGGCTTGACCTACAAAGAGGATTTAATATCAGGCACCAAGGCTGCAGCCCATGGAGGATTTACAAGTATTGCCTGTATGCCTAATACGATTCCGGTTCTTGATACTTCGGAACAAGTTAGGAACTTGGTGAAAAGAGCTCGTCAGGAAGCAGTAGTGAATGTCTTTCCGGTAGCAGCTGTCACCCAGGGTTCCGAAGGCAGAATTCTTACAGATTTCCAGGCTTTAAAAGAAGCAGGGGCAGTAGCCCTTTCCGATGACGGCAAAGTTGTACAGAACTCGGAGCTAATGTACCGTGCGCTGTTAAAAGGGAGAGATCTGGGATTACCCATAAGTCAACATGCAGAGGATAGCTATCTTTCTGCCAACACAGTCGTCAATGAAGGGATAGTGTCAGCAAAGTTAGGCGTGAAGGGTGACCCGGACATATCGGAAAGTCTAATTGTAGGCCGCGATATTGAACTGGCAGCTTATACAGGTGGACATGTTCACATTGGGCATATCAGTACAGCCAGGGCTGTGGCCATGGTGAGACGGGCCAAAGCTAAAGGTATTCGGGTAACGGCGGAGGTAACGCCCCACCATCTGCTTTTAACGGAGGAGGATGTTCTTAAGATAGGGGTTAACGGCAAAATGAGACCTCCCTTGAGAAAAAGGGAGGATGTGGAAGAATTAAGAAGAGCGCTGGCTGACGGTACCATTGATGCCATCGCTTCTGATCATGCACCTCATGCTTTGTCAGAAAAAGAAATTGATATTACTTATGCCGCCAATGGGATTGTAGGTTTGGAGACGGCAGTGGGGTTGATTTTAACTTTTTTGGTGCATCCCGGGCTTTTAAAATTAGCAGATGCTATCGCCGCCTGGACCTATAAACCGGCACAAATATTTAACCTTCAAGAGAAAGGACGCATCAATGCCGGTTATGATGCTGACATTACCATTATTGACCTCAATAAGAAATGGAAAGTGGATGCAGATCAGTTCTACTCCAAAGGAAAGAATACACCTTTTAACGGCTGGGAGCTGACAGGCAAGCCTGTACTGACCATGGTGGCTGGAAAAATAGTTTGGTCAGAAAAGGAGGGATTTGTTCATGGTGTATTCGCTTAAAGCACGTATTTTAGATAATAGAAAAATTTTACCGGATTTTTATGAGATGATTCTCTTTGCCCCGGCTATCGCAGCAGAGGCTGTCCCCGGGCAGTTTCTTATGGTAAAAACATCTCCTACCCAGGTCCCCTTTTTACGCAGACCCATCAGTTTAAGCAGGTTCAATGTTAAGGAAGGAACGGTGACTTTAATTTACCAGGTGGTGGGCAGTGGTACGAAGCTTTTGACGGTAATGACTCCCGGCAGTGAAATCGAAGTGGTAGGTCCCCTGGGTAAGGGATTTACCTGGGAGGTTAAGGATAAGGTGGTGGCTATTGTAGGAGGTGGTTGCGGCATAGCTCCTCTGGTTGTCTTGACTGAGGAGTTGCTGAAGGCGGGAAAGGAAGTTTATGCCCTTTTAGGGGCCCAGAGCAAAGACAAATTACTAAGTGATCAGTATTTTATTGAACTGGGTGCGAAAGTCATGATTGCTACGGATGATGGCTCCTATGGACGTAAAGGCTTTGTTACCCAGCTTTTAGAAGAAGTAATCAATACAACCAGATTGGATCAGGTTTATTGCTGTGGGCCCTTACCCATGACAAAAGCTGTGGTAAAGCTGACCAAGGAAGCACTGGTTCCCTGTCAGGTTTCTCTGGAGGAGCGGATGGGCTGCGGTGTCGGGGCCTGTATGGGCTGTGTTTGTAAAGTGAGAAGTGAAGAAGGCTCCCTTACATACAAAAAGGTCTGCCACGATGGTCCCGTATTTACCAGCAGTGAGGTGATTTTCGATGACTAATTTAACAGTGGAAATTGCTGGAATAAAACTGAAGAATCCAGTGATGACGGCTTCGGGAACCTTTGGCTTTGGCCGGGAATACAGCAAATTTTATGACCTGAGCCTTTTGGGGGCGATTATGGTTAAAGGCACTACATTAGAGCCAAGGCTGGGAAATCCACCTCCCCGTATTGCGGAGACACCTGCCGGATTACTGAATTGTATTGGACTACAAAACCCTGGAGTCGATGCTGTTGTTAAAGAAGAAATTCCCTGGCTCTCCCAGTACGATGTCCCCATTATTGTGAACATCTCCGGACATTCCCTGGAAGAATATGGAGAAATAGCCGCGCGGCTCGATGGGGTCCCGGGAGTGGCAGGACTGGAAATTAATATTTCTTGTCCCAATGTTAAACATGGCGGACTGGCCTTTGGTACTGATCCCAAAATGGCGGCAGGTGTCATCAGAACAGTCAAGGAAAAAAGTAAACTTCCCATTATTGCCAAACTTTCACCTAATGTAACTGACATTACAGAAATTGCCAAAGCAGTGGAAGCAGCTGGTGCAGATGCCATTTCACTTATTAATACACTTTTAGGTATGGTTATTGACATCAAAACGAGAAGGCCTGTCTTATCTAATATAGTCGGAGGACTTTCCGGTCCGGCCGTAAAGCCCGTTGCCGTTAGAATGGTATGGCAGGTGGCCAGGGCTGTAAAGGTTCCTATTATTGGGATGGGAGGAATTGTCAGCGCCGAGGATGCTATCGAATTCCTCCTGGCGGGGGCCAGTGCTGTTGCCATTGGTGCAGGCAACTTCTATAATCCTCTTGCTCCCCTGGAAGTCATTGAGGGTATCAAAGCCTGGTTAGAGCAGGAGAAGATTATGGACGTTCGTGAATTGATAGGTGCAGTAAGAATTTGTTAAACTTTTTTCAATAGAACATAAAGGGGTGAGAAATACCAGTAAAAAGTGGCATTGTCATTTAGAACCTTGTCAAATAAAGGAGGAGAAATGAGAATGAAAAAGCGTTGTTTTACCCTTTTAGTGATGATGCTTCTTAGTTTAAGTTTAATTCTGACAGGCTGTGGTGGAGCTAAAGAAAGTGGAAATAAAACCGGTGAGCAGAATAAACCTGCCGAAAAGTACATCATTCGACTTGGCCTCAACCAGCCTACCAATAGTCCGGAGTACAAAGGGCTGGAAATCTTTAAACAGAAATTAGAGCAGGAATCAGGGGGCAGGCTTCAGGTCCAGCTTTTCCCCTCAATGCAGCTCGGTTCCATGAGAGAACAGGCTGAAGCCGTACAAATCGGTTCTAATGAAATGACCTTACAACCTGTATCTGTCATGACCCCCTTTACACCAACAGTACAGATCGTTGACCTTCCCTGTCTTTTTCCTAGTGTAGACGTATTTTTTAAAGTCATGGAAGACGGGGTTGGCAGCAAAGTCCTTGATACTATGAAAGAAAAGGGTTTTGTCGGTCTGGGGTTCTGGAACGGCGGTGCTAAACACTTTACAACCAAGAATAAAGAGATTCATAAACCTGAAGATTTTAAAGGGGTCAAAATGCGGGTAATGCCTTCGCCGTTGTTGATAGCACAATATGAGGCCTGGGGAGCAAGCCCCATTCCGATTGAATATGCGGAACTTTATAATGCTTTACAGCAAGGTGTGGTTGATGGGCAGGAAAACCCTGTGCAGACCATTGCCTTAAATAAATTTTATGAGGTACAAAATACCATGATTTTAAGCGGTCATGGATACATGACTTATATACTTGTAGCCAATAAGGCCTGGTTTGAAAAATTGCCTGCCGATTTACAGCAGTTAATCCTTAAAGTCAATGCCGAAGCAAGTAAAGAAGGCCGCAAACTGGTTGCTGACAGTGAAGCAAAATACTTGGAAGATATTAAAAAATCTGGAATCAAGATCTATGAGTTAACACCTGAAGAGAAAAAGCTTTTTGCCAAGGCGAGTCAGCCAGTTCACGAAAAATTTACCAAAACTGAGCTGGAGAAAGCTCTCTTGAAAGAAATTTATGAAAAGGTGGAAAAGTATTCTAAATAATTAATTTGCTGTGCATAGCTTAGTTAAGATAACTGTCTTTAATTAAGCTATGCACAATTTTCATAACTGCTGTAATACTTGTAAGGTTAGGAAAGGACTGATCCGTATGGAGAAACGGAGTTTTAGTTATTTTGACCAGTTGGAAGAATGGTTTTGCGGCTTGGCTTTATTTTCCACCACAATTATTCTGTTCATTAACGTGGTGCTGCGTTATGTTTTTCGCTCTAGTACTACCTGGGCCGAAGAACTAATCCGTTACATCATGGTTTGGATTGCCTTTATTGGAGGCAGCATCTGTGTACGTAAAAATTTGCATGTGGCTATCGACTTTTTTCTTTATTTTATAAGCCCCAAAGGAAAAAAGATAGTGGCCATTCTCGTTAACCTGGTTTGTTTCGTCTTTTCTGCCATGATGGTAAGACTCGGCTGGCAACTGGTAGTTTTCACGATGAGCAAAAACCAGGTTGCACCGGCTTTGGGTATTCCCATGTATTTACCTTACCTGGCTCTGCCTCTTGGTTTTGTCCTCATGACCATCAGGTTTGGGCAGAACATTTATAAACTAATAAGATCTTAATGTACTTCCATTTGAACCGGGAAAGAGGCGATTAGTTTGACAATTGCGTTAATTATCCTCCTGTTAATTTTTTTAGTTACGAGTGTTCCAATTTTTGTATCCTTAACCTTTTCTACACTTTTGGTGGTGATGCTCTATACCAATATTCCTCCGCTGATGATGGTACAGCGTCTCTTTGGCGGAATTGACAAATTTGCTCTGATGTCCATGCCTTTTTTTATCCTGGCTGCCGATGTCATGGATGTGGGCGGGCTATCCAAACGGATTTTGCGCTGGGCCAGGGCCATCATAGGCAGTGTTACGGGAGGCTTGGGAATGGCCACTGAACTGGCCTGTATGTTTTTTGGGGCCCTTTCCGGATCGAGTCCCGCTACCGTCATTGCCGTGGGTAAATTGATGTATCCCGAAATGATTAAACAAAAATATCCGGAAAACTTTGCCGCTGGTCTCATCACTTCTTCTGGTTCAGTAGCCTTACTTATACCTCCCAGTATTACCATGATTATCTATGCCACAGTTACAGGGGTTTCGGTGGGTTCTCTTTTTATTGCGGGAATAGGAGCTGGAATAGTTTACGGGTTACTGAGTATGGCCTATGTTTATTTTTACGCCCGTAGGCATCAGCTGCCCCGGGATCAATGGGCCGGATTTGGTGAAATCTGGGCGGCCAGTAAAGAGGCTAGCTGGGCTCTTATGGTGCCGGTGATTATTATGGGTGGTATTTATGGCGGAATCTTTACACCAACGGAAGCAGCCGGTTTTTCAGCCATCTATGCTATTTTTGTCAGTATTTTTGTTTACAGGGAGCTTGACTTACAAGGACTTTTCAAAGTGTGTATAAAATCTGCTACCACAAGCGCCCAGGTTTTGGTGCTGGTGGCTGCTGCCCAGGCTTTCGGCTGGTTTTTAACCATTGCCCAGGTACCACAAATGATTATGACAAAGTTAATCGCTTATGCATCTTCTCCCATAATTTTGCTGATGATTATTAACATCGTTTTACTGATTGCAGGTATGTTTGTGGAGGGAATTGCTTCAATTATTATTCTTACGCCATTGATTTATCCCGTTGCTGTCCAGATGGGTATTGACCCTGTACACCTGGGGATCGTTATTGTTACCAACCTTTGTATTGGGCAATTTACCCCTCCCTTTGGTCTAAACCTCTTTGTAGCTACGGGGGTTACAGGTCTTCCCATGACGAAACTGATTCCCGGAGTTATGGCTTTCATTGTTGTAAGTATTATTGCTCTTCTCATCATAACCTATATACCGGGCATCTCTTTGTTCCTGCCAAAACTTGTGTATTAAAAGAGGCTCATTGAAGCCTCTTTTTTAAAATAATTTTTATGTTAGGATTCAGATCAAAAGGTATTAAAATAATGTATAACAAAGATATAAAAATAAGGAGAAATAAATGAGAATACCAGCACAGTATTTATTAATTTTGGGTATCTTTTTTTGGAGTGGCAACTATGTCATAGGAAGGGCCATCGTTGGTACCATCCCCCCTATAACGCTGGCCTACTTTCGTTGGGTACTTGGCTTTATTATTTTTTTACCCTTTTGCTGGGGGGAATTAAAAGAGAATTACAGGACCTTAAAGAGCAACTGGCGTTTTTTTATTCTCCTGGGGCTGACAGGCGTGATAGGTTACAATATCTTCCAATATCTGGCTGTTAAGTATACTACCGCCATTAATGCAACCATCATCAATGCATCAACCCCCATGTTTACGGCCATCCTGTCTTATATTTTCCTCAATATTAAATTAAGCTCCCGGCAGACCGGTGGTATTGTTTTGGCATTTTTGGGTGTGGTGAGTGTCATCACCAAAGGGAATCTAATGCATCTTCTGGAGACCTCTTTCAATATAGGGGATTTATTGATGTTGATGGCTGTACTGTTGAATACAGTGTATATTTTAATTCTCCGGGTAAGAGGCAGTATTGTTCCCGCTAAAACCCTCTTTATAAGTTCCATGCTCGGTGGGTTGCTCGCCTTGGCTCCTGTGCCTGTCTTTGAAAATTATGTATATGGTTTGGGCTGGATAGAAAAGCTGAATATGACCCATCTCATCAGTTTCCTTTACCTTGCTATATTTCCTACTATTCTTTCTATGCTGTTTTTTAACAAAGCCATTATGGAAATAGGACCTGTCAAAACTTCAATCTACCTTAATTTATCTATTGTTTTTACCTCTATTTTAGGTATTGTCTTCCTGGGAGAACAGCTTTATCTTTCCCACCTGTTAGGTGGTATTTTGATCGTCAGTGGCGTTTGGTTGACTAATAACCCACATGCTACAATCAAAAAACAGCTGGTATTGAAAGAGGACGCCAAATAACATGCATATCGTTAACTTATTGGAGAATATGGCGCAAACGCCAATGGACCCGGAAGTAGGTATATCAATTGTCCAGGGTGTTGCTGAACCTGGTGTCAGCATAGGTTTGGCCGTAGTAAAAGACAGGATCCGGCCTCACTTTTTAAAAGTTATATTGACGTAAAAGAAACTATATAATATGTTTTTATTAATTAGTGATACAACTGTATAAAGCTAAATGTGGAAAATCCACGGTAAGGAGTAATATATCGGAGATGGCTACGGCATTTATGGTGGCTAAAGATGTCAAGACATTTTTTTGACCTTGTTTAAGGTGGTTTTT
>CAZWTM010000095.1:0-8721 GCA_964637385.1 uncultured Peptococcaceae bacterium | reverse complement strand
ATTAGAGAAAAATTGTGTGCAGCGATACATAAAACTTAAATCAATAAACTGAAAGCTGCTTAAATAAAAAGATAACTGAGAAAAGCAAAGAGCAATAGGCCTGGAACTCCCAAAAGTCCAATTCCGATTACACTTACAGGATTAATGGGCAGATGAATGCCTATATAACTGCCCACAAAATTAATGACAATAAGGACAACAAATGCTATACCACAGTTAACCAGAAGTCTGCTCAATATTTTTAAAGGTCCTACAACCAGGCGCAAAATAAAAAACAAAATAATCAGCAACAAAAGAGTTGCTAAAATAACACCCACTTCCATTGCAAACCCTCCCTGTTTATTTTTAATATATTCTATTGTCCAACTCTTATCTTTAGAACCCTTCATGCCAGCAAGGCACAACCAATGATGAAAATCGCTACCCGCCACCTGCTACCAGCTACCCGATAATATATTTCGAGCATCGGAAAGCGGGAGTCGGGAAGCGTTGGTTATAAAAAGCGCGCCGGTTATACCAGCCCGCTTTGTTGTGCCTGATAAGTTTTTTCGTCTATCACATTTTCCTTACGTGCCAATTTTAAAAGGTACATATATTTCTTTTCCGCTGCTTCCATGGCATAGATGGCATGATCCACCAGGTCAGGGTCATCTACCTCTTCAAAATAGGCTTTGGCCTGCATCCATTCACGGTGAGCCCTATCCACCAGGGCCACCAGAGACATTTGTTTCGGGTCTTCTTCCGCTGTATTTCCTTTTAAAATGAGTTCCTCATGAACATTCTGCATGATTTGCTTCCAGATATAGGAAACCAGTTTCAAACCTTTAGTTGTTTCTCCCATTCATCTCGCCCCCGTCTTTTTTTACTTATAGTTTTGCCAACCATAAGGAAAAAAAGACAAAAAAATACATACAAGTAAAATTACTTGTATGTATTTCATTTCCCATTAGTTTATTTCGCGCCGGCCCAGGAGGGAACGGGAAAGAGTGGCTGTATCCGCATATTCTAAATCTCCACCCACAGGCAAACCATGGGCAATGCGTGTAACTTTAATGCCCAAAGGCTTTAAGAGCTTTGCAATATAAAGGGCCGTAGTTTCTCCCTCTACATCAGGGTTGGTGGCTAAAATGACTTCCCTAACCTCACCTTGTGCCAAACGCTGCAGCAGCTCTTTGATGCGCAGTTCATCAGGTCCTTTTCCTTCCATAGGAGAAATTGAGCCCTGTAAAACATGATACTGTCCTTTATATTCCCGGGTTTTCTCAATGGCAACCACATCCTGGGCATCTTCTACCACGCAAATGACTGAACGATCCCGGTTTTCATCACTGCAAATCCTGCAGGGTGATATATCCGTAAGATTACAGCAAATAGGACAGGAAATAATGTTGTTTTTTACTTCCAGCAGGGCCTGCGCAAAATCTTCCACTTGCTCCCGGGGTAAACTCAGGATATGAAAAGCTAACCGCTGGGCCGATTTTGGGCCAATGCCCGGCAGGCGGGCCAAAAGTTCAATGAGCCTGGTTAAAGAACTAGCATAGTAATACATGTACTTAGAACATTCCCGGAATTTTCAGACCGCCGGTAATTTTGCTCATTTCCTGGGAAACCATATCCTGTGATTTACGCAGGGCTTCATTAAAGGCAGCCATCAATAAATCCTGTACCATCTCCACCTCTTCAGGCTGTAAGATTTCAGGGTCGATGGTAATTTCTTTTACCTCCTGCTTGCCATTCATAATGATTTTGACAGCTCCGCCCCCTGCACTGGTTTCCACCGTCTTTTCTCCTAATACCTCCTGAAGTTTGGCCATATCTGCCTGCATCTTTTGTACCTGCTTCATCATTTTCTGCATGTTTCCCATTCCACCAAAACCCATGATGAGATACCTCCTGTTTTATTAATTTTTAATAATGACAATTTCAGAACCGAAAAGATTAATTGCCTTTTCTACAGGGTCATCTGAAGAAACCTGCCCCGGCTGTTCCTCCAGCAAACAGATAAGATTAAAGCGCTGCCCCAGGATTTTCTCCAAAGCACCCTCGACGATTTTTTTGTTTTCCGGCTGCTCCACTTTTTCCTTATGAAAAGAATATCCGTCTTTAAAAACAATGGTCAAATCCTGCCCCCGTATTTCCAGGGGAACACTTACCATAAGAAAGGCATGGACTGTTTTCTTTAACTGCTTTACCGTCTCCATCACCTGGGGCCACTTTTCTTTGATTTGTTCCAGTGTTATTCCGGTTTGTTTTTCCTTATTATTTTCCCCAGGAGCCGTTACTCTGCCCGTTGCTAAACTTTGCTTTTCTGCAGCAGGCTCCACAGGTTGCTTTTTTACTTTGGACAGAACTAACTCTTCTTGCTTTTCTCCCTGAAGCATAAGGCCTATTAAAGTAGTTTCCAGAAGAATACGGGTGTTGGTTCTCCACCTGCTTTCGCTTTCCAGCCTGGCTAAAACAGCTATTGCATGGGACAACCAGGCCAGACCTAATTTTTGCCCCTGCCTGGTCAGCACTTCCTTTTCTTCCCCGGTTACTGCCACCAGCTGGGAATCAGGGCCGCAGACCTGCAGCAATACCATATTACGCAAGTGTTCCAGCAAATCCCTGATAATTTGCCCTGGTTCAATGCCTTCCCGTAAAAGGGAATTGACTTCCGTCAACAACTTAACCGTATCCTTTTCCACAAAGGCTTCTGTAAGGTTTAACAAAGCCTGGCTTTTGACCATCCCCAAGACAAGCTGGGCCGTCTGCAAAGAAATGGTATCCCCGCCAAAGGATATGCACTGGTCTAAAATGCTGATGGCATCCCGTAAACCGCCCTCAGCTTTTTTGATAATAATAGAAAGAACACCTTCCTCTACCGTAACATTTGATGCGTCCAGAATCTCTTTCAAACGCAGCTCCATATCCTGCGGTGCGATCTTATGGAAATCATAACGCTGACAGCGGGATAAGATCGTAAGGGGAATCTTCTGAGGCTCTGTGGTAGCCAGGATAAAAATAACATGAGGGGGGGGGTCTTCCAGTGTTTTTAAAAGGGCATTAAAGGCTTCGGTAGTGAGCATATGTACTTCATCTATAATATAAACCTTAAATTTTCCCTGGCTGGGGGAAAAATTAACCCGTTCTTTAATTTCTCTGATTTCTTCGATGCCGCGGTTAGAGGCCGCATCAATCTCTAAAACATCCAGGGAACGACCGCTGTTGATGTCTTCACAGTTTGCACAGCGGTTACAAGGCTGCCCGTCCTGTAAAGCAAGGCAGTTAACAGCTTTGGCCAGGATTTTGGCCGTGCTGGTTTTCCCTGTTCCCCGGGGACCGCTAAACAGATAAGCATGGCCAATTCTTCCCTTGCTGATAGCGTTTTGTAAGGTCCGGCTAATGTGATTTTGTCCGACAAGACTGGCAAAGTCCTGGGGCCGCCACTCCCGGTAAAGCGCCCGGTAACTCAACGAGCCGCCTCCTTTCGTCCTTAAAAAATAGAATTTGAGGTAAGGAATTTGCCACAGCCGTTCCATAGGGAACATAGCTATGGTGCCTTTATAATGTCTACCTTGCTTCATAATAAATGCGTGCAAAAGCTAGTGGTCTTATTGCACGCATTTTTTGTTCGTCCAGGAAATCACGCAATTTCCCGGACAAGGGTGCTAGGGGAAATATCTCTTAAAATTCAATGAGGAAGGTTAAAGCGAAGCGTCATAGGGAACGTAAGGGTTCCCTTTGAAAGGAAAAGAGTACAGCAGTTAAGATTTATGCACGTATGTGCTTTTTTCCTCAGTATACACAAAAAGCAACTTGCTAAGCAAGTTGCTTTTAAAATTACTGACCGTGCACCTGTTGTCGAATATAACCTTCCGAGCGTTACTCTAGTAGTTAGCTCTAACCAGGCCACCCTGCGGCACACGAAAGGTTTTGCTTACCGCTGCTTCCTTCCGGACCTGACGGGGTTCACAAATTTCCGTTGCGCAGGACCCAATTTTCATCACTACTTGCTAAAGCCAGTCCTCACAAGATTATTCCTCAAACAGGAATTCAACCCCGCTATAGCGGATTGCGGGTACAGGGCACCGCTACCTCCCCGTCTAGCACGGTCAAAATTTAGTTGTTAGTTGATAGTTGTTAGTTGGTAGTAATTTATATTTACCACTCACAAAGTACCAACAACTAAGTAACATAATTAATTATATTACATTGATTGAGGAAAAACAAACTCATGTATTTTCCAAATAATGCAAATTACTTAAGAAACATAAAACGGGGACGGGCCCCGTTCCTTTATCTTTAATGGCGGAGAGAGAGGGATTCGAACCCTCGGTAGAGTTGCCCCTACACACGCTTTCCAGGCGTGCACCTTCAACCACTCGGTCATCTCTCCATGGTCTACTCAATGATAATACTGTAAATCAGTTACCCTTGTCAAGCAATATCCGGTGGTAAATTAAGCAAAAAAATTAACACTCATTGTTTTTTTTTAAGCAGCCGCCATTTCTTATCTTTTTCCATTAATGCCCGGAGATAAAATTCATCCTTGACCACAAGAGGGGAGACTTTTTGTCTCTTCAGTGAACTGATAAACCTGGATAAAAGATGCCTTTAAGACCAATCCCGTTTATTCAAGGATTTCATAACTGCTGACCAAAACGGGCATCGTCAAATTTCCCAGCACCCTTTCCAAAAGGACACCCTCCCTTTCCGGGTATTTGATGCCGTAACTTGCACGAATAGCGGCAGTGATAAACTGAACGCCCCTGTCCAGGGCAATGGGTAAGCTGTCACCCTGCAGGAGACTCCCCACAATGACGCTGGTAAAAGCATCCCCGGTACCTGGATAATGGGCAGGAATATAAACACAGCTAACCTTCCAGAAACAGCCGTCTTCCCGGTTATAGGCAATAACACTGGTTCTTTTACTTAAACTGGAATCAGGGACACTGGTAATGATGGTTATGCGTGGACCCATATCTGATAAGCGCACTAACCAGTTTTTGATTTCTTTTTCCGGGATATCAATATTGTAAGTTTCTTCCAGCAGATAAGCAGCCTCGGTAAAGTTAGGTGTAATGATATCAGCCTTTTTTACCAAATTGCGCATATTCTCTACCATTTCCCGATTCATGGTATCATAGAGACGGCCATTGTCACCCATCACCGGGTCAATAACCACCAAAGGATTGTTGTGGGAAAACTTATCGATGAAACGGGAGATGATCTCTATCTGCCTGGGTGAACCGAGAAAGCCGCTGTAAATACAGTCAAATTCTATGCCCAGTTTATACCAGTGATCAATGAATGCATCCATGTGATCAGTAAGATCAACAAAACTATACCCCTCAAATCCCCCGGTATGGGTGGATAACACAGCCGTGGGAAGGGAACAGACCTGTACTCCCATCGTTGATAAAATCGGTATAATGACAGCCAAAGATGACCTGCCAAAGCCTGAGAGATCATGAATGGCAGCAACCCTGCTGACCGGCCTCTTCATATGAAACATCCTTTCCTTGTTAGATTAAACGGTATGTTTTATAACCTTTATAGATAACCTTGTTTACTTCATCATTATACTCTAACTTGTCCATGATTTCTTCTATATTTTTACATTTTCGAGACTGCAGAAAACTCACCAGTTCATGCTGGTTCATAGGATGTCTTTTGATGATGCTTAATACCGCCTCATAATCATCCTCAATCTGGCTGTAAAACCCTTCTGGTGATAATGACTCCATAGAAATACCTTCCAGTATTTGGGCAGCCAGTTGCAGGGCATCCGGCGAAGGGGGTTTTACCCAATCTTCGGCGGGCGGCCTGACGGGTGTGTTAATATACAGCCGGCTGTACCTAAGGTCTTTCAGCAAAGCTTTTAATTTAACCAGTGATTCAAAGTCATCGTTGAGGCCACGAATGATCATGACCTCCAGCCACAATTCTCCTTGATATTCCCGGGAGAAAGCTTTCAATCCTTCGTAGACTTCCCGGAACCTGATAGTTCCCAGGGGCCTGTTAATCTTCTTGAAACTCTCTTCATCATAAGCATCCAGGGACGGCAGAACGATATCAGCTTGTCCATGCTGGTACCTCACCTCTCTTTTACTGAGCAATGCCCCGTTAGTAATAACAGCCACGGGTTTGAAAGTAAGTTTTTTTACCCCCTGGATAAGTTCTCCCAACTTAGCATACAGGGCAGGTTCTCCGTCACCCACAATGGTTAAAACATCAAATTTCACACCCTTATCCAGGTATGCTTTTACTTCAGCCAGAATATCTGGGACTGCAAAAAATTCCCTGCGCTCATTGCTCATATGATCGGTTCTGCCCAGTTGGCAGTAAACACAGGCATAATTGCAATACTTGTGGGGAACAGGACTTATTCCCAAGGAAAGACCCATTCTCCGTGAGGGAACGGGGCCGAAGACAAATTTAAAATTCTCCACAAAAAACACTTCCCTAAGCCTTATATTAAAATTCAGTCATCCAATCATTATAGCATAATAGCAATGACTCTACTGGTTGTAAGTAGCAAAAGAACAATCATTAACATAGCACAGCGCAAAGGCTCCAGGTCTAAATTCTGGAGCCTCTACTTTCCATGGCTAACCGTAACTACATCCTGCTTATGATTCTCTCAAGGGCCCTTTCGGTGTTTTCCCTGGTACCGAAGGCGGTTAACCTGAAATAACCCTCTCCGCTTGCCCCAAAACCGGCTCCGGGAGTCCCTACCACGTTGGCAACCTTCATGAGCTTGTCGAAAAAGTCCCAGGATCCCATATTATCAGGAGTCTTGAGCCAGATGTAGGGAGCATTTACCCCTCCGAACACCTTATAACCGGCTTTTTTCAGGCCCTCTCTGATGATTCTGGCATTTTCCATGTAGTAATTGATCATTTCCTTTACCTGCTTTTTACCCTCTTCGGAAAAGACCGCAACGGCCCCCGCCTGCACAGGGTAGGAAACCCCGTTGAACTTGGTGGTCTGTCTTCTCAGCCATAGAGAATTGAGACTGTGGGCCTTGCCCTTGGAGTCATAAACCATTACCTCCTTGGGCACGATGGTGTAGGCACATCTGGTACCAGTAAAACCAGCAGTCTTGGAAAAGCTTCTGAATTCCACTGCCACCTCGCGGGCACCCTCCACCTCGAATATACTGTGGGGAACCCCTTCCTCCTGTATGTAAGCCTCATAGGCGGCGTCAAACAATATTATCGATCTGTTTTCCCTGGCATAATCCACCCATTTCTTCAGTTCCTCTTTGGAAAGGGTCATTCCGGTGGGGTTGTTGGGGAAACACAGGTATATCATATCCACTCTGGTCTGGGGGAGAGGCGGCTTCATACCGTTTTCCTCGGTGCAGGGAAGGTAGACAATTTTTTCAAACTGTCCTTTTTCGTTTACAGGGCCGGTACGCCCCGCCATGACATTGCTGTCTACATAAACCGGGTAAACCGGATCGCTTACCGCTAATATGTTGTCAATGCCGAAAAGCTCCTGGAAGTTGGCTGTGTCACTCTTGGCACCATCGCTGATAAAGACCTCATCAAGTGCCAGTTCCACTCCCCGCGGCCTAAAATCGTTCTCAATAATTTTCTGGGCAAGAAACTCATACCCCTGTTCTGGACCGTAACCCCTGAAGGTTTCTTGACGGCCCATTTCCTCCACAGCCTTTTTCATTGCCTCCACTACGGCGCGGGGAAGGGGCAGGGTGACATCCCCGATACCTAACCTGATAATATCGGCATCAGGGTTGTCCTTTTTAAACTGATTAATCCTCCTTGCTATTTCCGAAAAAAGATAATTCCCGGGCAGTTTAAGGTAATTCTCGTTAACAAGTGCCATATCCGTCTCAATCCCCTTCTCTATAAAGTTTGGTATGATATGTAAAATTATATTAATCTGGAGGAAATTTTTCAACTCAACCAGCCAAACCTCGAATAAATATTAACCCAAAAGACATGAAAATAACCGGACTTACCCTTCGGGAACCTTTGGATAAATATTTACACTCCCGAATTTTATGGTCAAAGGCCTTAAGCTAGGGGAAATTCTAGAGTACAAACTTGTATTTATTTAACAAGTCTGGGGTGGACTCAAATTGTGCTGCTATATAAAAAATCATAGACATCAATACAGTAATATCCTCAGAGACTTCTCCATGTAAGTTATTTAAAGCAACTTTAGCAAATTCCTTGAGCCAATCTCTATCAAAAATAAAAAAAGGGATAGTAATTAACCCTTCTTTTTATGTCTACTTCTGAAGATTGACACAGTTTGAATTTTTTGTAATACTTAATACGAGTGGGAGAACCTCCTAGAATGTCCTGGCAGTGTGCCGGACATAGGAGGTGTCATAGTGAACGGAGAACATAATATTCAAATTGTGATTCAGTTGCTTATGCTTCTGTTCACATTCGGAACATTTTTATTGGAACTTGTCGAACAAAAAAAGAAATAAACCGATGCAGGCTTTTGCACCGGCTAAAAAGGATTGTTAGTTAATCCGGTTAGTCGGCTAGCACCTGCTAGGACAATCTAGCAAGATTCGCCAGCACCACTCACAGGCAACCTCTAGTGCGGCAACACTAGGGGTTTTCTGTTTATTATTATGCCCTAAAAAAGAAACAAAATCAACTTTATTTAAATATTTTTATCTCTTTTTTTAAAAACTTTATCATTTTTAATTATAGTTTGTTTATACTTATTATCCTCTTATAAATGTTTGTACGT
>CAZWTM010000094.1:0-8782 GCA_964637385.1 uncultured Peptococcaceae bacterium | reverse complement strand
ATATAATTTATTATGCTTAAGAAGAAAATCCAAAACATATAAAATATTTATATGAAAAATGAACAAAAATTTTCTGGAGGAAATTGTTCAGTTGAGGAGAATTTATAAGTTATAATAGTGAAAATTGTTGCATTTATGAGTTTATGCAACGTTAAACCTGGAGGAAGTGAGGGTGTTTATGGAGCGGATTAATCTTACAGCGGGTTTGGCCCAGGCGAAACCAATCAGAGATTCTCTGAAAGAACACTATGGTACTGATGTGGGTCGCTGTTACCAATGTGGTAAATGTACCGCCGGATGTCCTGTGGCTTTTGCCATGGATTATACGCCCCGGGAGATTGTACGGTTGTTACAATTAGGTTTGAAGGAGGAGGCTCTTAAATCCAAAACCATCTGGTTGTGCGCCACTTGTGATACATGTTCTACCAGGTGTCCCAGGGAAGTTGAGCCTGCTAAGCTCATGGAAGGCCTGCGGCAGGAAGCCAAAGCCAAAGGCTTTGTAGCTGATAAACGGCTCGACCTTTTTAATGATCTTTTCCTGCAGCTGGTTGAGAAATACGGGCGTGTCCATGAAATGGGGTTAATTCTTAAGTTTAATCTTCTTTCGGCCCAACCCTTGAAAGATGCTGGACATGGCCCCGGCATGTTTCTTAAGGGAAAAATCAATCCATTGCCACACACCATTAAAGATAACGGCGAGGTTAAACAAATCTTTGCCAGGGTACGTGCCTTAGGAGGTGAGGGTAAGTGAAATTAGCCTATTATCCCGGCTGTTCCTTAAGTACCACAGGAATTGAATATAATATGTCTACCCTTGCAGTGGCCAAAACATTGGGTTTGGATTTATGGGAGATCCCCGAGTGGAACTGTTGTGGCGCATCTTCTGCCCATTTGACCAATCATCTTTTGGCCCTGGCCCTGCCTGCCAGGAATTTAGCCATTGCTGAGGAAGCAGGGCTGGATGTGGCTGTTCCCTGTGCAGCTTGTTTTTCCCGCTTTAAGGCTACGGAGTCCGCAGTCAGGGATTCGGCAGAGACCCGCGCTACCATTGAGGAAGTGATCGGGAGAAAGTATGAAGCCAAATACACGGTAAAATCTCTCCTTGATGTTTTTGTGAATACCGTTGGCCTTTCCCAAATCAGAACCCTGGTCAATAGACCTTTGGAAGGTTTGAAAGTTGCTCCCTATTACGGCTGTTTACTGGTACGGCCCCATAAGATCACCCAGTTTGATGACCCGGAAGATCCAGTGACTATTGACCAAATTATGTCGACTATTGGTGCAGAACCGGTATACTGGGGCTTTAAAACCGAGTGCTGCGGTGCTGCCCATCCTACAGTTGTACCGGAAGTAGGCTTGAAAATGCTGAAGAGCATCTACCAGGGGGCCAGGGACGCCGGCGCCGACTGTATTGTTACTGCTTGTCCCCTCTGTCTCACCAACTTGGACATGAGACAGAAAGAAGTAGGGGAGCAAAACAATGCTCAATATAACCTGCCTGTCTTTTACTTTACCGAACTGGTAGGTTTGGCCCTGGGACATGATCCTCATACCCTGGGTATCGACAAACATTTTGTAGATGCCTTAGGTTTCTTAAAGAATAAGGGGTTTTTGAATCCTGTTCAAAACAGGAGGGATAGGGAATGAAGCGCGTTGGCGTATTTATTTGTCACTGTGGTACCAATATTGCCCATACCGTGGATTGCGAAAAGGTAGCCAAAACAGCTGCCGAGCTTCCCCATGTGGTATTCAGTACTGATTACAAATACATGTGTTCTGAACCAGGCCAGATGGTGATTAAAAATGCCATCAAGGAACACAAACTGGACAGGATCGTGGTGGCTTCCTGTTCTCCCCGCATGCATGAACCAACTTTTAGAAAATGTATGGAAAGTGCCGGATTAAATCCATATCTTATGGAAATGGCCAACATCAGGGAGCACTGTTCCTGGGTTCACCCGGACAAGGAAAAGGGAACAGAGAAAGCCATTGACCTGGTTAAGATGGCCGTGGCTAAGGTAGTAAAAAACACTCCTCTTACCCGGTCCAGTATTCCTATTCATAAGCGGGCATTGGTTATCGGCGGCGGTATTGCTGGTATTCAGGCAGCCCTGGATATCGCCGATGCAGGTTATGTTGTCGATATTGTGGAGAAGGAACCCAGTATTGGCGGGCGTATGGCCCAGGTGGATAAAACTTTCCCCACTTTGGATTGTTCCGCCTGTATTCTCACCCCCAAAATGGTGGATGCAGCCCAGCATCCTAATATCAATCTGGTAACTTACAGTGAGATTGAAAAAGTGGAAGGCTATGTGGGCAATTTTGAGGTGACCATTCGCCATAAAGCACGTTCTGTTGATGTGAACAAGTGTACTGGCTGTGGCACTTGCTGGGAAAAATGTCCCACCAAGGTAGCAAGCGAGTTTGAACTGGGGCTGGGAATGAGAAAGGCCATCTATACGCCTTTCCCTCAGGCTGTGCCTAACAAGCCTGTTATTGACAGGGAGAACTGCCGTTATTTTAAAACGGGTAAGTGTATGGTCTGTCAGAAACTGTGTCCAACGGGGGCTGTAGATTATACCCAGGAGGATCAACTGGAAACTATCCGCTATGGTGCTATCGTCGTAGCCACCGGTTTTGACCTTTTTGACCACAGTGTCTATGGTGAATACGGGTATGGGAAATATCCCGATGTCATTACCGGATTACAGTTTGAACGCTTAATTAATGCCTCGGGTCCCACCGCCGGGAAGATTAAAAGACCCTCTGATCATAAGGAACCCAAAACCATTGTTTTCATCAAGTGTGTGGGTTCCCGGGATGAGGCCAAAGGCAAACCTTACTGTTCCAAGACTTGCTGTATGTATACGGCCAAGCACGCCACGCTGGTTAAAGAAAAGATCAAAGACGCCCAGGCCATCGTTTTCTATATGGATGTACGGACCCCTGGTAAGAATTATGAGGAATTCTACCAGAGAGCAGTAGACGAATATGGTGTTCAATATGTCCGGGGACGCGTTTCGAAAATATACCAGAAAGGTGATAAGCTCATTGTGAAGGGTGAGGACACCCTTTTAGGCAAACAAGTGGAAGTGGAAGCAGATATGGTCGTTCTGGCTACAGCCATGGTAGCCCGCAGTGATGCCGGGGAACTGGCCCGTAAGGTCGGTTTCTCTTATGACCAGCATGATTTCTTTACCGAGGCCCATCCTAAACTAAGGCCTGTGGAAACTCATACGGCCGGGGTATATCTGGCTGGCGCCTGCCAGGGTCCCAAGGATATTCCCGATTCTGTTGCCCAGGCCAGTGCTGCCGCTGCTAAAGTATGCGGCTTGTTGAGCAAGAATGAGATGGCCACAGAGCCTACCATTTCTGCCGTTAATGAAAGCATTTGTTCCGGTTGTGGTCTCTGTATTTCCATCTGTCCCTATAAAGCCATTGACCTCAAGACTATCACAGAGAGGGTACATGGCCAAATCCATGAACGCCAGGTAGCAACTGTGAATAGCGGCCTTTGCCAGGGTTGTGGAGCCTGTACTGTAGCCTGTCGTTCGGGAGCTTTAAATCTTAAGGGCTTTACCAATGAACAAATCTTAGCGGAGGTGGATGCTCTATGTCTATAGAGGCCGTTAAAGCCGAGAAGACAGCTTCCCAGGAGAACTGGGAACCCAAAATCCTGGTTTTTGCCTGTAACTGGTGTACCTATGCCGGAGCTGACTTAGCCGGCTTAAGCAGGCTCCAGTATCCACCCAATGTGCGTATTTTACGGGTTCCCTGTTCCGGGCGGGTTAATCCCCAGTTCGTCCTGCGTGCTTTCCAAAAAGGTATTGACGGGGTACTGGTGGCAGGATGCCATCCTGGTGACTGTCATTATGCCACAGGCAATTATTTCACCCGTCGCCGTTATCTTGTGATGCAGCGCCTTCTGGAATTTATGGGTATGGATCCGGCACGGTTCCAGGCCCGCTGGATTTCAGGTTCGGAAGGACCCAAATTCCAGCAGGTTGTGACCCAATTAACCCAAGATATTAAGGCCCTGGGGCCGAACAGGAAGTTGAGGGATATGGAATGAACCAGCAGACTGTAAAGATGCGTGAACTCGCCCGTGAGCTTCTGTCCAGTGGTCAGGTGTCCCTGGTGCTAGGCTGGGAAAAAGGAAACCTGTGGTATAAATCACCGCCTGTTTTCATCTCCAAGGTGGAAGATGTGGATAAACTTATCTTTGACGAATTCTGTCATAACAATTTAGCCAAATATCTCATAGACCTGGTGCATCAGCCCGGTAAAATTGCTGTATTTGTTAAGGGTTGTGACAGCAGGGCCATTAACCGCCTGCTCCAGGACAACCAGATTCGCCGGGAAAAACTTTACATTATTGGTCTTCCCTGCCCCGGCTTAAAAGACCCTGATGATGCAGTAGGCAAAAAAATGGGAGATGAGGTTAAAAAGTCTGCTAAATGTGAGGCTTGTGAGTTTCCCAATCCCGTAACATACGACTCTCTCCTGGGGGATGCGGTGGCCGTTGAAACTGCCAAAAATCAGATTGGGGATTTAATTGCAAAATTGGAGAGTATGTCTCCCGATGAAAGATATGCTTACTGGGCGGAGCAGTTCAGCCGTTGCATACGCTGCTTTGCCTGCCGTAACGTCTGTCCTGCCTGCAACTGCCGGGAATGCTGTTTCGACCAGGCTGAACCCAACTGGTTAGGAAAGGCCAATAACCTGGCAGAAAACCAGTTTATGCAGATGACCCGGGCGATGCATGTGGCGGGTCGTTGTATTGAATGTGGCGAGTGTCAACGAGTTTGTCCCATGAATATACCCCTTATGGCCATTAATAAGAAAGTGGCCCAGGATATTGCCGATTTATTCGGTGAGTGTGCCGCCGGTATAGACCTGGAGAAAAAACCACCTCTAGGACGTTTCGAGCTAAATGACCCTGAAAAGTTTATGTAGGAGGTGGAGCGAATGAAAACCATTGTAAAATCACGACTCACTGAGTTATTACAGGCAATGGCCCGGGATTTCCGGGTTCTCGTGCCCGTTAAATTAGAGGCTACCAGTCAATTTCTACCCTGGCAGGAAGGCTTAACCGTTAACCTGGAAGAAAATACGGTTCTGCCGCCCAAAGATATCTTCTTCCCCCAAACGGAGAAAATGTACAAATTTAAGTTTAAGGGGAATTCCGTGGATATAGAAGAATTTACGGAAGAACAAGCGCAACAGGTCATCTTTGGTATCCGTTCCTGTGATGTTCAGAGCATTGATTGCCTGGATAAAGTATTTTTAACCAAAGGTTATGAAGACCAGTTTTACAAAACCAAGCGGGAGAAGACCCTGCTTGTTGCCTTATCCTGTACTAAGCCTCAGGATACCTGTTTTTGCGAATCTATGGGTTTAAATCCCCAGGAAGCTCCGGGAGCAGATGTCCAGGGCTATGATTTGGGGGATGCTTTAGGGTTTGTGGCCAAAACACCGGCAGGAGAAGCACTACTGGCAAAGTACAGCGGTTTATTTACGGAAATTAATGCTGTTCCCCAAAAGGTAGAGGGCTTTAATCTCAAAGCTGATGTGGCAGGAATACCTGAGAAACTGGCTAAAATGTTTGACCATCCCATCTGGGATGAGGTAAGCCAAAAGTGTTTAGGCTGCGGGGCATGCGCTTATCTGTGCCCAACCTGTCATTGCTTTGATATTTCCGGAACTGTTAGAGGAGACCAAGGCTATAAGTTCCGCTGCTGGGACTGCTGTATGTTTTCCGAATATACCCGGATGGCAGGGGGACATAATCCCCGGCCCAGCAAAAAAGAACGGGTACGGAACAGGTTCTTGCACAAACTTTACTACTTTAAGGACCGCTATGGGCAGCTTTTATGTACCGGCTGTGGTCGCTGCATTGCCAAGTGCCCTGTAGGTATGGATATCACCGCCATTATTGGGAAAGTAAAGGAGGCGGAGATCTAAATGTCTGTGAATACTACCGATATTAAAAGAATTAATCCCCTGATTCCCATACGGGGCAAAATTACGAAAATTGTTCAGGAAACGCCCGATGTTAAAACCTTTCATGTAACTACCCTGGACGGACAAAAACCCTTTACTCCGCTGCCCGGGCAACTGGCCATGTTTTCTATACCCCAGGTGGGTGAAGCCATGTTCTCCATCACTTCCCAAGGGCCTAATCATCTGGAAATGTCTATAAAAGAGGTGGGCCAGCTCACCAGGTTCCTCCATGAAGTGGAGGAGGGGCAGGAATGTGGTATCAGGGGTCCTTATGGCAATGGTTTTCCCATAGACTACTGCAGAGGAAAAGACCTGCTCTTTATTGGCGGCGGTATCGGTCTGGCCCCTGTCAGAAGCTTAATTAATTATTGTGTGGAAAACAGGAAGGATTTTGGAAAACTTATTGTCGTGTATGGGGCCCGTTCTTATGCCGATTTGGTTTTCAAAGATGACCTCTTTGTAAACTGGCCTAAGGTGGAAAACATGGAAGTTTTCGTTACCATCGACAGGCCCGAAGAAGGATGGAACGGTCATGTGGGTTTTGTTCCCGCCTATGTGGAAGAATTGAACTTCAGCCCCATGGTGACCATCACTTGTGGTCCACCCATCATGATCAAGTTTATACTTCAGTCCCTGGCGAAAATGGGCTTCAATGACAAAGATGTGATCACCACCTTAGAGATGCGCATGAAATGCGGCATTGGTAAATGCGGCCGCTGCAATATTGGCAGCTGCTATGTCTGCCTGGATGGGCCGGTCTTTACTCTGGAACAGTTAAAACTCTTGCCGCCTGAGTATTAAGATACAAAACCTGCTGAGAAGATCAGCAGGTTTAATTATTCAGGTAAAAGGAGAAGGATAATGTACTGCCGAACTTATTTAATTAAACTATGTTAATAACAGGGGGAGTTACTATTTTCAATCTTCTGATAGAAGTCATGAAAAATTCGGCCCTTATTGCTATCGTCGCTTATTTGCTGATTCATACCAGATCCTTACGCCGCGCTTTGGAAGGAACGGCCAAAGGAAAAGATAAGCTGCTATTGGCCATGGTCTTTAGTCTGTTATCAGTGGCGGGGAATTATCTTGGTATTCCCGTAATGGGAGGGGCCCTGGCCAATAACCGCATTGTAGCTCCCGTGGTTGGAGGATTATTGGTAGGACCGGAAGTAGGTATTGTGGCCGGTTTGATCGGCGGGATACACCGCCTGTTTTTAGGAGGCTTTACCGCTGAAGCCTGTGCAGTGGGTAACATTGCTGTGGGTATACTTGGGAGTTTGATTTATCTGAAACGGGGACCTACGAAGATTAATGGCAAAGTGGCCCTGGTTACCGGCTTTATTGCAGAATTGATTGTAAAAGCAATAGTGCTCATAATGGCTAAGCCTTTTTCCAGTGCCCTGGCTCTGGAAAAGATGATCGCCGTACCCACCATTTTGGCCAATACCCTGGGAATTGCCATTTTTGTGACCATGGTCCAGAGTGTACGTTTCGAACATTTGAAGGTTGGGGCATCATATGCTGAACAAGCCCTTAATATAGCCAGCCAAACCTTACCCATTCTGCGTCAGGGGCTGACTTCCCAAGCTGCTTTTAAGGTAGCAAGTCTGATTTTACAAGAAACAAAAGTAGCAGCAGTCGCCATTACAGACCGGGAGCATATCCTGGCTTTTGTGGGCAGTGGTTCGGAGCACCATAAGACAGGTTCTCCTATTCTTACCCCTGTAACTCGTCAGGTGATAGGAACTGGCTTGACCCAGGTGGTTTTGGATAAAGAAACACTGGCTTGCCCCCATCCCGGGTGTTCCTTACACAGTGCTGTTATTGTGCCCCTTTATATCCGGGATGAGATCATAGGGTCTTTCTGTATGTTTAAAGCCAACGGGGAAGAGATATCCCCTGCCGAGCGTAAACTGGCCGAAGGAATCAGTAATCTTTTGAGTTTACAATTGGAAGTGGCCCAGCTCAATGAACAAAGCAAATTGCTGGCCCGTGCCGAGTTTGCCGCTCTGAAAGCCCAGGTCAATCCCCATTTTCTTTTTAACACATTGAGTGTAATCATGTCTTGCTGCCGTTCTAACCCAGAAGAAGCGCGAGAACTGTTAGTGCATTTATCTCACCTTTTACGGCGCAGGTTGAGAGAAAATGATGATTTTGTTCCCCTGCGGGAGGAGCTGGAGGCAATCAATGAATACCTGGCCATTATCAAAGTGCGTTTTGGGGATAGACTCCGGATAAAAATAGCTATCCAGGAAGAAACTATGGATTGTCTTATTCCCGTCTTTTCGGTGCAACCCTTAGTAGAAAATGCTATCAGACATGGGCTTTTAGCGAAAGAAGACAACTGTTATCTGGAATTAAAGGCCTTTCTGAAAACAGATCATACGCTCCAGGTAGAAGTTTATGACAATGGGGTCGGTATTACACCGGAAGTGCTGGAGCGAATTAAGCTGGGAATTAAGTCTTCCAACGGCGGGGTAGGACTTACCAACATTATGCAGAGACTGAAACTGCTTTACGGAGAACGGGGAAGTTGTACCCTCAAAACCGCTGTAGGTGAGGGTACCAGAGCGATCCTTGTGCTTCCCAGAATATGAAGTAAGGAGTGGTACAGTTGGTCTATCGTGTCTTCTTTGCTGATGATGAACCACTTATTTGTAATGAACTTAGGTACATCCTGGAACAGGAACCTGATATAGAAATTGTGGGAGAATGTTATGCAGGAAGCAAGGTTGTTGGAGAAATCAAAAAGTATAAACCCCATGTAGTTTTTTTAGAT
>CAZWTM010000093.1:0-9227 GCA_964637385.1 uncultured Peptococcaceae bacterium | reverse complement strand
ATAATAACAAAATATAAATCTGGAGGGATGGATTTGGATGTAAGTAAAGTTGATTTTGATGATTTTAAGCTGCTTAATGATGAAGAAGAGAGGTGTCTATGTAACAAACTTATTTGTATTGTTAAAGGGCCCAACATTGAGATCAAATGTAACAAATGTAAGCGGTTGATGATTATCAAAACGAACGGTGTCCTAGGAGTGGAGGTAAGATAATAGTCAAACATAATTTACATTAATTGTTAATTTTTATTTAAAATAACTGGCAATAATATTGCTAATTGAAAAAAACCTTATTAGAATGAAATTATAATTAAGGAGGCACCTTTTTTGGATGAAAAAATTAATAAGAAGAGTAAAGCCCCTGGAGGCAATACGAGTGCATTTTTAGTGTTATGCATTTGTATTGCCTTTTAATTTTTATAAAAAAACGGCTGCCCTGGGGGATTACCAGTTGACTAGTAATAAAGGGGGTGAAATTGCTATGAAAATAAAGAAAGCGGTAATACCCGCCGCCGGCCTTGGCACCAGGTTTCTTCCTGCCACCAAGGCCCAGCCCAAAGAGATGCTTCCCATCGTTGATAAGCCCACCATACAGTATATCGTAGAAGAAGCTATCCAGTCAGGTATAGAGGACATCATCATTGTTACCGGGCGGGGCAAAACGGCCATCGAGGACCACTTTGACAAGTCCTATGAACTGGAAGCCACCCTGGATGCTAAAGGTAAACGGGAGCTCCTTAATCAGGTGGAATATATCTCCAATATGGCCTCAGTATATTATGTGAGGCAGAAAGAGGCCAAGGGCCTGGGTCATGCGGTATGGAGCGCCCGTAAGTTTATTGGCAATGAGCCTTTTGCCGTTCTCCTGGGGGACGATGTTGTAATCTCCCAGAAGCCCTGTTTAAAACAGATGATAGAAATATTTGAAGAATATCAGACTTCGGTCATCGGGATCCGCGAAGTAGACAGGTTTGACGTGTCCAAGTACGGCATCATTAAAAGTAATGGCCTCATCAGAAAAGGCTTGCACAGTATCGTCAGCATGGTGGAAAAGCCCCACCCTGAGGTAGCTCCTTCCAATCTGGCCATTATGGGAAGATATATTCTCACACCGGAAATACTGCCAATCCTAGACAACCTCCCTCCCGGCTCCGGCGGGGAAATCCAGCTGACTGACGCTATCAGGGAGCTCAATAAAACACAAAAGGTGTTAGGTTATGAGTTTGAAGGTTTACGTTACGATGTGGGGGATAAATTCGGTTTTATCAAAGCCACAGTGGAGTTTGCCCTGCGCAGGGACGACTTGAAAAAGGAAGTAGAACAGTACCTTATTGACCTGGTTGCCTCTCATTCTAAGCAGCTTAGTCCTGGCGCCGCCAGATTACATAGAGTAATATGATTACCTGGCCCCAGAAGACTCCAAAGAGGTCAATAATCACATCTAAAAGCTTGCCTGTACGGTTAGGTACCAGGGTTTGATGAAACTCATCGCTGATGGCAAAGAGAAAGCAGAAAGAAAGGCTGAATAACATGCTCTTAGCCAAACCACTGGCGGTACTTTCCTTAGCCACTAAGGTCTTAATTGTGAGAAAAACAATAATGAAAAGTACGGCATATTCCATGATGTGAGCGGATTTTCTGAGGACATACTCAAGTTCCTTGGCCAGCTGGGGGTTCTTAATTTCAGGCAAGATATTAAGCTCCATCAAAAACGGCAAGGTCAAAAGCCCCGGGATGTTGGAAAAAGAAAACATTATACTTACCCACAACAAAAGGAGTAGTGGCATCAACCATATCTTTTTACCGTTATTTACAGGTCCTTCGTTATGGGCGTTATTATTAACCTCTTTATTCATGGTACCCACCATTTCATAGTAAAATATCGCTTTTAGTATAACACTGCCGGGTAAAATACTGGAAATAATTTTAGTAATAAATTAGGAGGATGATTTTCATGTCCAATCATGTAAAAAAGACTTACTTAGGAAAAATTTCTGTAATGTGCTTAATCGTGTTGGCTTTTACCCTTTGTTCCTTTAGCGCCGTTTTTGCCGGCCCCTATGGCGGCGGGTCCACGCCGCCCCCGCCCACATTGCCCCCGGCAACCCCTGTAACGGAAAATGTAAAAACTGACCACGATAAGGCCATAGACCAGGCTTTAAGGCAGACAGGTGAGGCTGTTTTATCCTTAGGCAATAATAACACCGCCCAAATCAGCCCCACTGTAGTAAACGCTTTAGCGCGGGCTAACAAATCTCTCACCCTGGAGAAACCGGGGGTAAATGTGCAGTTCTCCCAGCAGGCCCTCCAGGCTCCGGCGATTACTAATGCCGTCCAGGCTGAGAATGCAGTGGTCGAATTAGGTGTCCAGGTAGTATCCCAGGCGGAAGCAAACAACATCCTGGCCAGCGCTCCTCTGGGCCAAAGTACGGGTCTCTTCTCCGTAGGGGGGATAATGGTTGATCTCAGTGCCCAGGTGAAAACAGGCAGCACAGCCACAAAAATCGACAGCTTCCCTGAGCCTGTGGCTGTGACCCTGGATCTCTCTGCCCTCGGTACACTCACTCAGGAAGAAATAAACCAGCTTACCGGCGTGCGCCTGGAGAAGGACGCTTCCGGCAAAACTGTAGCCGTTTCTTTAGGTGGTACTTATGACCCGGTGAAGAAGACCTTTACCTTCTATACCGACAGGTTCAGCTACTATACCGTAATGAAGAATACCAAATTAGTAAAGATCACTTTAACCCTTAACAATTCCACCGCTATTGTCAACGGTACCTCAAAGATCCTGGATTCACCGGCTACCTTGGTTAATGATAGGACCATGGTACCTTTAAGATTCGTGGCCGAAAGCATGGGTGTAAAAGTAGACTGGATCGATGCTGCCCGCACTGTCAAAATGAAACAGGACGGCAAAGAACTCGTTCTCGTAATCGATAAGCCCTTACCGGGTATGGATGTGCCCGCCAAGATCATAAAGAACCGGACCATGGTCCCTCTGCGTTATGTTTCTGAGTCCTTCGGGGCTAACGTCAAATGGTTCCCCTCCTCCTACAGAGTGGAAGTTGTGAAGTAAGAAAGTTAAGTCAACGAGGGGTAAAGGTGTCTTTACCCCTCGGGACCCCCAATACTTAACAGAGGTGAGAGGCAATAGTTAAAGAAATTGTTGGTGAATACGGACTGCAAGGTAATTTCAGACTAAAGCCCTTGATATTTTGGGGAGTAGGTGCGGGACTTGTTATTGCGCCCCTCATGAAGGGACTTTTCTATGAGGAAGAGCTTGTTCTGGCTCAAATGTATTTGGGTTTTATCTGGCTTCTTTATGGTGCAACCCGTCTGGGGGATAGGCAGGCAGAGCTGAAATTTCAATTGATGGATTATGCCGTACTGGCCTATTTAATTGTGAATATTCTCACCATCTTTACTGCCGTTTATCTGAAGGAAGCTCTTCTCGGCATATACCGGGTTTTTGATTATGTTCTAATCTATTATCTTGTCCTGGAATTGACCAAGGAAGCCAAAGACAGAGAAAGATTTACGCTGTTTGTCTTTATGAGCACTGTCGCAGTTTCAGCTTTGGGAATAGGAGCCGCTGTGGAAAAGGTAAACTTTCCTGAAGCCTTTGCCCATGGGCGGATTATGTCCTCATTTCAGTACCCCAATGCCCTTGGCATCTATGCGGCAGCGGGAGCCCTCTTGGGCACGGGATCCTTGTTGACACGGGATGCCCTTGGGCTCAAGGCCATCCTGGGTTTGGGAATTTATTTAAATATTATTGCCCTTTTGGGCAGTTTATCCCGGGGGACTTGGCTGGTCCTGGGGCTGGCTCTTTTTATCTACCTATTGGGTATTGGCCGAAGATCTTTCTGGAAAAGCCTTTACCATATCATCGTCATCATTTTCTTTGGTTTCTTGGGCAGCAAAGGCTTTTTAAAGGGTGTGTACGCAAAGGACTATTCCGGCGCCTTGGCTTGGCTGGCCCTGGGAGCCGTGCTGCTGATGGCCGCTTTGAGTTTTTTGCATATTCTTCCTGGCATTGTGGAAAAGAAAAGATTTCTGCGACGCCACAAGAAAGTCTTGTTATGGGCCCTGACTCTGGAGCTTATCTTGTGCGCATTTATCTATTTTTCCTACACTTCTCAAATCTTGCCTACTCCCGTCAGTCAAATCTTAGATACAACGGTTATTCAGCGCTTTGGTACCATCAGCGGGGAAGACAGCAGCTATCAGGACAGAATGGATATGAACCGCATAGCCCTCAGGATCGTCCGGGATTATCCCTTCCTTGGCGCGGGGGCCGGGGGCTGGAACTCCCTTTATCATCAATACCAGGACAAAAGGTTTTACTGGTCCAGTGAGGTGCATAACCACTATTTCCAAATCTGGGCAGAAACCGGGACCCTGGGGCTTGTCACTTACCTTGCCGTGTGGGCCCTTTTGCTGCATAAGATAATAAAATATCTCCTGCACAGAAAAGAGACCCCCCGTTGGCCTTATACCTGGGCTGTCATCTTGGCATTTTTGTCAATTTTGGTGCACAGCGGCCTAGATTTGGAACTTTCCTTTCCTGCCGTGGCCATGGTTTTCTGGTCCTTGGGGGCGATGGTAAACAATGAAGTCAACGGCTCTGGCCGCCACAGGAGTAAGTTCTTGCTTATACCTAAACCGGGTTATTTCATAGTATCCTTACTTATCGGCGGGCTGTTAATCATTCCTGCAGCCCGGGAATACCAGGCTGCTTTACTCAGCAAAGAGGGTGTGGAGGAAAAGCAGATGGGTTACTATCCCCGGGCTATTGACAAGTTTGAGCGGGCCTATTACCTTTCTCCCCTGTCGCCTAATCTGGCTGCCGCTTTAGCCGAGTTGTATGCTTACCGCTATAAGTCCCTGCCTAAAGAAACATATAAGGAGAAAGTTTATTACTATGCAAATAGAGCCATAGAGATGGCTCCTTATGACATAAAGACCAGGTGGTCCCTGGATAGAGCCTATGCTCTTTTAGGTGATGAAGAGGCTCTTCTAAAAGAAAGGGAGCGCCTGGCCCGCCTCCTGCCGAAAGATCCTTATACACTGGAGGTGCTGGCCCAAAGCTATTTCGACAGGGGTATGGCTTTTTTAGAAAAAGGGAAACCCCTCGATGCTAAGCCTTATTTTACCCAATGTTTAGCAGTGACCAAAAAAATCGAAGAAAATTATCTGGCTTCTGAAAAACGTTATAATATGAGACCTACGGCGCAAGTTTACCTGCTGTCAGGGCAAGTCTCGCTGCTTTTAGCAGAGAAAAAGACGGCGGCAGAAGCGCTTTCCAAGGCCCTCAATAATAAAGATACCAAAAGTCAAGCGGGTTCATTATTGGCTCTTGCCTACCAGGACTGGGACCCCGTAAATCACACCAGGTTTTATAACCAGTACATTAAAAATAACCGGGAAAACCAGTTATTTTATGAAAAAATACAAAACCTAGCAAATCTTATGAATGGGGGAAAAGCATGAACAGAGAGACGGACGGTCAGCAAGTTTATCAGGAAATAGATCTCCGGCAGGTAATAGAGGTCCTGGACAGGCGTAAATGGATCATCATCATCCTTACCCTTACTGCTCTCCTTACCTCAGCTATCCTTTCCTTTTTTATTCTCCCTCCCGTCTACGAGGCTCAGACCACCCTTCTTGTGGTGCAGGGTGACGCCAAAAAAGTCACCCGTACCGAGGGTAACGACCTGGAGTCTATGATCAGCACGATTTCCCGCTTACCGGAAATGACCATCAAGACATATGTAGAACAAATTAAAGACCCTGTTCTCCTGACCGGGGTCATTACAAAGTTGGATATGGCTAAAGACGGCTACACCGTAGAGAGTCTAGGCAAAATACTCAAGGTTACAGCCATCAAGGATACAAACTTAATCGAAGTTAAGGTAAATAATACCGATCCCAAGCTGGCTGTGGCTATAGGCAGCACTTTAACTGAACTCTTCCTGGAATCAATCTCCAAGAACACCCAGCAGCAGTTGAGCAAATCTGTTCTCTTTCTTCAGGACCAGATCAAAGTAGTCAGTAAAGACCTGGAAGCTGAGCGGGCAAAATTAAAAGAGCTGGAAGCGAGGCCGCGCAGTATCGCTTTTTTAGAGCAGGAGCGGGTCAGTATCGGTAATGATTTGAATAAATTCAGAAGCTTGTACCTGGAAAGCCAGGTTTCTTATCAGCAGCTGCAGGCGGGTTTAAAGGAACTGGAAAAAAGACTAAAGGAGATTCCCCCTGCAGAGCAAACCCAGACAAATTCTCTGTATGTTTCACTTAAAGAACAAGTAACTGCCAAAAACATTGCTTTAACGGAGAAAGGGGCGCAAATGGAGGCCCTCTCCAACAGGATGAAACAGCTGCAAACCCAGCTTGACCAGCTCCAGGCAGAATTAACCAACAAGAAAAACGAGACTGAACTGGTGCAGAGAAAAGTTGAAGAGTTGGAGAAAACCTATGCACTGCTGTCTGAAAAAATTACCCAGACCCAGATAACCAAGTCCATTAACCTTGGTGAAACAAGCATTCAAATTGTTTCCCCTTCAACACTTAAAGTCGACCCCGTCAAGCCCAACAAAAAGCTGAACCTGGCCCTGGCCGGTGTCCTCGGTCTCATGATGTCCGTAGTTTTCGCTTTCGTCCTGGAATTTCTTGACAACAAGATTCGCACCAGGGAAGACGTGGAGAAACACCTGGGGCTGCCCGTACTGGGTATGATACCCAAGTTTAAGCAAAACGGTAAAGACAAAAATTCCTTTGGAAAGGATACAGGCTATGCAGATAGAAGCACTACTACCGCAAAATAATGCCTTAATTACACATCATTATCCTAAGTCCCCAGAAGCGGAAGCCTTTAAAGTATTGCGGACCAACCTCCAGTTTCTAGGTATGAATAAAGAAATAAGATCCATTGCTTTTACCAGCTCGGGACCCGATGAAGGAAAGTCTACGGTGCTTGCCAACCTGGCGGTGACCCTGGCTCAAACGGGTAAAAAAGTCCTGGTTATTGATGCTGACTTGAGACTCCCGGTACAGCATAAGATCTTTACCAGGCTTAATGCTGTGGGTTTAACCAATGTTTTGGCTGAAAATGCAGATTTGGACGAGTGTATCAGAGAAACAAAGAGCGAAGGGGTATACCTCCTTTCCTCAGGCCCAATTCCCCCTAACCCGGCGGAGCTTTTGGCTTCCGAGAGGATGACCTGCCTGATAAAGGAACTTACGGAAAAATTCGATTATGTTTTAGTGGACACTCCCCCTGTTCTCGCCGTTACCGATGCTGTTATTCTTTCGGTAAAGGTAGATGGGATTATCCTGGTAGCCGTCTCCGGCAGGACAAGAATCGATCGGGCCAAAGAGACTAAGGAGCATTTGGTCCGCGCCAAGGCAAGAATCCTGGGAGTTGTCCTGAACAGTGTAGAAAGGTCCAGGGAAGACCACTATTACTACTATTACTACGGAGAGGGCAAATGATGTGGGGAGACACCGATTGGCACTGCCATATCCTGCCGGGTATAGATGATGGGCCCAAGAGTTATCATGAATCCTTAGCCATGGCCCGTGCTGCTGCACAGTTAGGATTTACTAAGATAGTAGCTACACCTCACTTTGAGGAGGGTGTATGTGAAAACTATAGAGAGATTATCTTAACGGAAGTGGATTTCCTGAATGATGCCATAAGAAATGCCAGGATACCTGTTACGGTGTATCCCGGCTCGGAGATAATGCTCAGCCCTACTATACCCGACCTGCTAAAGAAAGGCCGACTAATGACGGTCATGGACAAGGGAACCCATGTACTGGTTGAGCTGCCCCTGACCCAGTGCCCCTTATGGGCGGAATATGTCCTTGCTGAGATAAGGGCACTGGGGATAGTCCCGGTCTTAGCTCACCCGGAAAGGTATGGCTGGGTGGATGAAAACAGGATCGTTACCCTGCACAGGCAAGGGGTCCTTTTCCAGTTTAATTTCAGCAGTTTAATGGGCAAATATGGAAATAAGGTTATGATACTGGCCAAGTTATTACGTGAAAGAGTATATGTGGATTTCTGGGGCAGCGATGCCCATTCCGAGAGAGGGTACTTTCTCAATAAAAAAGAAGCGGCTTTATAGCTTGTAAAGCTAAATATGGTTTAATGGAGAGTACTATAATGGCTCAAACCGAGATTGTTTCAGCCGATAAAAAGATATCAAGTTACAAAAGTGTGAAAGCGACTGGATACGTGACAAAAAGGGTATTTGATCTCCTTGTGGGATCTGCAGCTCTTATAGTTGCCCTTCCCCTCATGATATTGATTGCCATCGCTATAAAACTCGATTCAAAGGGGCCTGTTATATTTGGTCACACCAGGATCGGGAAAGATGGGAAGAGTTTTAAATGTTTAAAGTTTCGTACTATGGTAATGAACTCCCAAGAAATCCTGGATAATTTATTATTAGAGAATCCCCAACTTCGTGAAGAGTGGGAAAAAAATTTTAAATTAAAAAACGACCCACGGATTACTAAGGTGGGGCATTTCCTACGTAAGACAAGTTTGGATGAACTTCCGCAGCTGGTTAACGTAATGAAGGGAGAGATGAGTTTAGTAGGGCCGAGACCAATTATTAACAAAGAAGTTCAGAAATATGGAAATTATTATGAGATCTATAAAGCGGTTTTACCGGGTATTACTGGTCTTTGGCAAGTTAGTGGTCGGAATGATATTGACTATGAGGAAAGAGTGCAATTGGATGTTAGGTATGTCCGTAATTGGTCATTGTGGATGGATATAAAAATACTAATCCGAACCATAGGGGTTGTATTGGCAAGGAAAGGTTCTTACTAAGAAAGAACTTGTGTAAAGGCATAGTGTTAACTAATTTATGAAAAACGCAAGTTGCATTAACAGGATTTAGATGGAGGGATAGAATTGTATGACTACCTTATAGTAGGTGCAGGATTATTTGGTGCTGTTTTTGCTTATGAAGCAACAAAAAGAGGAAAGAAGTGTTTGGTTATCGATAAAAGAAGTCATATAGGCGGAAATGTGTATACTGAAAATATTGAGGGGATAAATGTTCATAAATATGGTGCACATATTTTCCATACTAACGATAAAAAGATTTGGGATTATGTAAATCAGTTTGCAGAATTTAATAGATTTACTAACGCTCCAATAGTGTTGATGCCCACATTATTTGGCGGCCACTTGATAACCGTCAGTGGCGGTT
>CAZWTM010000092.1:0-9237 GCA_964637385.1 uncultured Peptococcaceae bacterium | reverse complement strand
TAGCTTTTCTTGTAAAATATAGTTATGATAACTATGAAAACATAAGTGAATTAAGGTGAGATTAATGTCTTCCAGTACTCATTTACACTTTAATTCCCACCTGGGCGCTCAGAAACCCAGGACCATCGCCCGGCAAAAGCCCAATCCAGCACAAAAAAATGACACAAGCTGTCCTTTCTGCAACCGTGAAAGTTTGGTCGATATACTGGCATCCGAAGGTCCCCTCGTCCTTCTCAAGAATAAATATCCGGTTTTGGAAGATACCCTTCAACTGGTGTTAATAGAAACTTACGATTGTGATGAAGAACTTTCCATATACCCTAAAGAACACCTGCACCATGTGATTCGTTTCGGTGTGGAAAAATGGCTGGAAATGGAAAATAGCGGTGAATTTAGTTCTGTCCTTTTCTTTAAAAACCATGGGCCCTTTTCGGGTGGAACGATCTTCCATCCCCATATGCAAATCGTGGGGCTGAAAAACGTGGATTACCGTGAGAATATTAGGGAAGAGCATTTTCAAGGTCTTATCATAGCCGAAGAACCGGGGGTGGAGTTCAATCTCTCTACCAAACCCCGTGTAGGTTTTTTTGAATTTAACGTGGTTCTCAGTGATATAAACCAGATTGATCAGATGGCGGATTATATCCAGACCGCCGTTCACTATGTTTTGAACTACTTTGACTATCACTGCAACAGTTACAACCTCTTCTTTTACAAATTGGAGGAAAAGATCATCGCCAAGATCATGCCCCGCTTTGTCACCTCGCCTATTTATTTGGGTTTTTCTATTCCCCAGGTGTCTAATCGTGTTGTAGAAATAGCCCGGGATGTACGGGAAAGATATTTTACTGAAGGGACTCCGTCCCCTAACACCCCTGTTTAGGAAATTTGTATAAAAATAAGGCCCTCTTGCGAGGGCTTTTCTTTTTTTCAACTATTCTTGTAATAGCACTTAAGACCCTTGGGATTGAAACAGGCGTTGCAGGAAACACAGGCTGCTCTTTCCTGTCCTTTTAAAAAGCGGGTCACCAGGTCAGGTTCTTTGATCAAAGGCCGTGAGAGAGCTACCATATCAATATAATGGTCCCTGACCACGGCTTCCATCACTGGCAGGGAGCGCAAGCCCCCTACCAGGATAACGGGAATATTAACGTTTTCCTTCACAGCTTTGGCCGCTTCTAAAAAGTAGGCTTCCTGTTCGGGCCTGACAATATTGAGCTGGGACATAACGTTACGGGTATCCCGCATCCCGCCGCTTACTTCAATGGCAGCAGCACCTAATTTTTCCAAGAGCTTGGCTGTATAAAGGACATCATCTATATTGAGATATTCGGAGCCTGAAAAACCATCGGTGGAATTAAGTTTGACCAGAATAGGATAATCGCTACCCAGTTGGAAACGGGCCCGTTTCATGATTTCCTCTAAAATCCGGGTCCTATTTTCGATACTCCCTCCCCACATATCCTTACGCCGGTTCGTATAAGGTGAAATAAACTGGGCCAATAAATAGCCATGGGCAATATGTAACTGAACCCCGTCACAACCCGTATCTCGGGCCCGTACCATGGCGGCCACAAAATCTTCAATGACCTGCCAGATTTCTTCCTCTGTCATTTCTCTAGGCATAATACCTGTTGATTTCTCGGCCACGGCAGAGGGAGCAAGGGGTGTGAATCCCCCATCCGCTAAGGCCTGTCTCCCTGCATGGGAAACCTGCATTACTAACTTACCACCAAAGCTATGTACCACTTCAGCTACCTTTTTATAACCATCAATAAACTTATCGCTATAAATAGCATTCTGGTTCACACTAGCTTTGCCGAATGGATGCTGCACATATGAATGAGCTGTAATAATTAATCCCACCTCGTTGGCGGCCAATGTCCTGTACAGATCTATTTCCTGCTCCGTGATAGTACCGTCGACATTCCCAAGAAAGTCCTGTGTTGCTGACCGTACAAAACGGTTTTTTACTTCCATGGAACCAATTTTTATTGGTTGAAAAAGCACACTCATTTTAAACCCTCCTTTCCCTGTAACTAATTTTACCATAACTCACCTGTCTTGCTTTTACCATTTACTTTAAAATTTTATAGCCCCTTGGCAAGGGGCTATAAAGAGAGATGGGCATTTAATAACGACTGGTTTACTCTATTCAGGAGTTTTACTCGGTAAGAATCATCTTACCTGGTATCATTTTATGAGACATGACTATATAAAGTGACAACCTTAACATGACTAAATAAAAATATTTACAGTAAAACCCATCTTGATAACACTGTATCATCCTGTAGATAGTAATTCTTCTATCCAGCCCTTTATGCGGCAACTGAAAAAATCCGATAATGACATACTGGCAAAGTTATTTTCCTGCCAGGGGTTTTCCAAAAGCCAGGCCCACAAATTCAATAAAATGGCGGTTAACAAGCCTGGGGACATCTCCCCCGACACCTTCTCCAGCATCTCTTTTTTCTCACTTTTCATTAACTCCTTGAGCCAGGAATGATGACGCAAAACCACCATCTTGCTGTTCAGAATTTCCTGCCAGGCAGCCATTAGCACGTCGATTTCCCGCAGGGGGGACAATTTTAAACCGAAATTCCTTAATTCCTCTTGCTTGGCCGTATAAGATTCCGGCTCCATAAGAGGGCTGGCAAATGACAAAAGGGAACGAAGGTGGCGCAATTTAATCCTCAACTGGTGAAGAGTTTCCGGGTCTTGCGGCTGTTTTAGAAAATCCTCATAAGCGGCTAAAACATACTGAATATTTTCAATGAGAATTTTGAGCATGGCTTCTCTTGCATTTTCCTTGCCATCCAGACTTAACTTGACCTTACTTTTTTCCAAGCCGGAAAATCCCAGTAATTTTAAACCACGGGAAAACTTGCTGCGGGGTTCCAGGAAGAGGGGATACCGCCGGGCTAAAACTGCCCCCAGTTTCAGTATTACTGCGGGGTTCCCTTCCTTTAATTCCAGTTCAATTTCCGCAAACTTCTCACGCCTTTCACCGGCCACAACCTGTCCCCGGTCTGCAGCTAATTCGATACGGCTGCCGTCATACCAGGATAAGCTTAAACTCTTACGTTCAAAGCATGTCACAAGGAGCTCTTCATACTGCTCCTCCCCTGCCACCTGGAGCAGACGGGGACCGACGGGAGTTTGCAGAAAAGGACTCAAATCAGGCAGCGGTAAAGGCACCTCGACGTTCCATTCATTACGTATATGCAAACCACCCGCTGATAAATCATCGGCTTTCACCGTGGCTATCCATTTATCACCCTCACGGCGTATCCTGTACGCAATTCCTGCCCTGGTCAGGGCCATGCCGGGCGTATCATAATATATGGCTTCTAACCATTGTGCCTGTAACGACTGGGGCTGGGCCAGCTCTTGTATATGGGGATCGTTTAACAATTTTCCCAGTAAACTTTCGTCATGCAAACGTAATTTTAATTCCATCTCCGTGTTAGGACCCATACAATACCTCCCACTACTCAAATAATCTTTGAACATCAACATTATCCCATATTTTTGCAGGCAACACCTATGAACTTAAAAAAATTACTAACTCTTTCTACATTATCCCCCTAATTATTCCACATTGTCCCTGTACTACCAAAGTGAAAGATAAGTTTATTAAGCCGCTACCAGCCAGGGCAAAAATGCTTGTTTCAACTCTTTGATTTTGCATAATTCCGGCTTCAGATGCGGGACGGATATTGCCTGTTTCCGGTATTAATATCCAAGTTAACAGTCCAATAAAGAAACAAATAAAGGCCAACCCAATCCATGTACCACACCAACCGAAATACTGGTTCAATAAGGGTACTGCCAGGCCTGTTAAAAATATTCTGAGATAACCCCCGCCATAATAGCACCTAAAAGGTAACCGAAATAAATTAATAGATGCAAGATAACCGGCAAAAACCTCAGAAAAAAATAGCTCCCTCTGCATCAAAGGTTGAATAGGAGTATAGGCAAACCTCTCCTTCCCCACTAGTCTAATTCAATATTAAGGTCAATGTAATATAATATAAAACGAAGGTTTTAGATATTTACCATCATATATATTGATATCTCATAGGCAGGGATGAATTTTATTAGAAGATCTGATTCTTTAGACAAATAAAACCCAGGGCAACTCCCTGGGTTTCTCCCTTTTCTTTATCCCCCGCACAGTACAGGAAGCAAGATGATCTTGCCAGTTTCACTTATTCCATCGGTTAAGACTGCCGCCTTACCATTGTAAACCACCATTACTTCATTAAGGTCGACTGTAAGAGGTTGACTCTCCAAGAATTTAGCAACAGTAGTCCCTTTAATAACTTCAAAGACTTCTTTTTTCTTTTCCATCCGGGGTAAATTCCATTCGACTTCGATAGTAATCTTTTCCATATGATAACACCCTAAAAAACCATCTCTGCCAAATCTTCCTCAGTGATATCAAAGACTGTGCCTGTGGCGGGGTTTTCCTCTTCATAAAAATGTTCAGGTAAACGGTCATGGACTTTAGTAAAACCGGCTTTTTCATTAAAAGCCCTTTCCAAACTGAGGTTATCCCGCGCTATTTTTTCCAGATCCTCCGTCGTCAGATCCCAACCGTAACGGGCGTTGATTAATTCGACTAAAATAGAACGGCCCTTCAGAGCGGGACCTACCATCATACAAAATCCTAAAGCATCGAGAATCGTTACGCCTATCTGGGCATTACGTGAAGCCACAACCTGACCGTCTTTTAGGTGATGCTTAATATTGGCACGTGCCACATTACCTGCCGTATGGTCTGCTCCCATAGCCGAGGTGATATAGGTGACAGCTGTTCCCTTAATGGCCCTGGGTTCATAGGCAGCCATACCCTGCCCTTTTACTGCAGGTACACGTCTGATACCAAAAACTTTTCCCGTTACGACAGAACCAGAGGCAATGATACGCCCTAAATAGGTATCCTTAACAACTTCCTGCATCAGGTTAAGGACCGCCCCCTTGTCACCAAAGGGAATAATACCCGCTTCCATAGCCACACCTATGGCACAGCCTATTTCGATAGTATCCACACCATAATCATTGCAGAGGTAATTAAGTTGAGCCACTGTATCCAAATCATCAATTTCCAGGTTGGAACCCAACAGACAGATAGTTTCATACTCCAAAGGCGATACTATTTTGCTGCCCTTTTCATCGGCAAATATATTGGAACAACGCACGATACAGCCCGGCATACAGGCGTGGGTGGTCTTCCCCTCTCCACCCCGGGATTTAATGGTATTATAAAGAGCTGCCCCGTTAAGTTTATCAGCAGCCTCAAAGCGGCCTGTAAAGAAATTACGGGTCGGTAATCCTCCCAGGGCATTGGTGATTTCCATCATTGCCGCTGTACCATACTTTGGGAAGATTTCGGCCGTTTGCGGATGGGTTAAGATATTTTGATGCAGTTCTTTAACCTTTTCCTTATATAATTCCTGAACTACCGGTTCTTCCAGCCTGCATCCCGTATCATCCAGGACAATGCCTAAGAGATGTTTGGCTCCCATGACTGCTCCTAACCCCCCGCGACCGCAAAACCTCCCGGGCACTCCGTCGGCATCATTAATAGCTATACCTGCCGTAAGCAGTCGTTTTTCTCCTGCAGGACCTATGAGAATTAAACCTGCTTTAAGCCCATATTCCTCATATATAATCTGAGTTTTTTCCGTGATACCCTTATCTTTTAGGTGACTGGCTTCTTGCAAGAAAACCTTATCTTTTTGTACTACCAGAATATACCAGTTGTTATCCTCACGAATCCCTTCTAATATTATAGCTCGGACACCCAGTCGTCCCATTTTGAAAGCGGCAATGCCACCGGCATTGCTTTCTTTGATGCCGCCCGTAAGGGGACTTTTGGCCCCGATAGATAGGCGGTTGGCACATGAAATGGTTGTTCCCGCCAGGAGGCCACAGGTAACAATAAGCTTGTTATGGGGCCCTAAGGGTTCCGCATAAGGAAGAACTTCATCATAAATCAAACGGGAAGAAAGGGCCCGGCCTGCCAGTTGTTTATAGTCATGTCCTATCTTTTCCTCTGCTATATTCAGGTTTTTCATGTCTACTCTGATTATTCTATCTAACATGTGATACCCCCTAAGAAAAGGATTTTTCGCCCGGCCAAAACTGGAAACAGCTAATCTCACTTAGACTTACCTGTAAAAATGTATAGCTTTATGGGCCAAGATGTATTTGCTGTTTACATCACCAATGGCATAGATGCTGTGGGTACTGGTACGCAAATTCTCGTCAGTTATTATGGCACCTTTTATATCCCCCGGCCCTCCACCTATAACGGCTAAATCAAAGCTCCAATCTGAATTGTTATTTGTTATGCCTGTGTTCGTTATAATGCTGTAAGTAGCCATTGTTTCACCATCCTAATTATACACTTATTCCGAATCTTGCAACACTTACAATAAAAGATATGGTTCTTCCAGATAACCTTTAACAGTTTGCAAGAACTGGGCGGCTTCGTACCATACCCAGGGTATGGGAATGTACTTTATGCCAAGGACCTGCCTTTTCTTCACTCCGGTTAGCACCTACAACTAATTTAGTAATTTCAGCGTTTTCAATAACATCATCATCACCAATTACCTCGAGAATATAACCCTCCTCATCGGTAAGAATAACTAAGTAACCTGAACCCTTGACAAAATTATAAAGATTCTTCATATAGGGCCTGGCATCATCGATTAAATCCCTACGGCGGTTAATTCTCCAGTTTAACTCTTTTTCCGAGATTATTTTTTTGACCATGTTAATTGGATCAACTCTGAAATTACGAGATCTAATCCAGGATTTAACGATTATTTCTTTAATCTGATTTTGAGGTACCGTTCCTTTTTTGATAAAGGAGTTCCATGCCTCACCGATTTTTTTTCTCTAACGAAAACATCTACGATCCCTCCTTTGAGTAAAACAAATTCCTGCCAATATCTGTATTATTAATTCTACATATTCTCTACTCTTACCTCTTATTAGGGTGAATTTTTTTTACCGGCTTCTTTAAAGAATAATATACCTGGAACGGTCTGATGCTAAAAATAGAACAACATCGGCCACATCTTCAGGTAAACCAATTCTACCAAGGGGTACCAGCCGTACATCGTGAGCTAGATCGGCAGTCATATCAGTCTTGATAGATCCTGGGACCACCGCATTTACGTTAATGTTATAAGACGCATACTGTTTAGCCAAGGATTTGGTCAAACAGGATATAGCAGCTTTAGAAGCGGCATAACTGGGTGCAACTGCAATTCCCCCAATCTCACCGGCAACTGATGATAAATTAATTTTACCGTATTTTTGTTGCTTCATTATTGGAATTACAGCCTTAGTACAGAGAACGGTTCCTCCCACACTCCTCCCAATAAATCAAGAGGTATAAAAGAGGGAAAAGCGCCAATACCGTCCTTTCCCTCTTTAGTTCCATCAAAACTATGCTGTTGTCACTGACAATTACTTATTTTTAAACTTAGCTTCCCTTTTCTCTAGAAAGGCAGACATACCCTCAATGCGGTCTTCCGTTCCAAAAGAGGTGGTATAGGCTTCGGCCTCATAGGCAATGGCCGAATCAAGATCCATATTTATACCATTATTAATCGCATATTTAGCCATCTTAATAGCTATGGGTGCTTTAGACATAATTGTTCTCGCTACTTCTTTACACTTGTCTATTAATTCATCGGCCGGAACCACCTTATCCGCTAAACCTATTCTATAAGCTTCCTCAGCCGGAATCATTTCTGTAGTATAGATATAATACTTTGCTCGTCCCTTACCAATAAGCCTCGGTAACCTCTGGGTTCCACCATAACCCGGAATAATTCCCAAATTTACTTCGGGCTGGCCAAACTTGGCTTTATCTGAAGCAATACGTATATCACAGGCCATTGCCAGTTCACAGCCGCCGCCCAAGGCAAAACCGTTAACTGCCGCGATCACAGGTTTCTCCAATTTTTCGATTTTATTAAAAACCCGTTGCCCCAGCATGGTAAATGTTCTGCCTTCCAGGATAGTACACTGCCTCATCTCAGCAATATCAGCACCTGCTACAAAGGCTCTTCCTTCGCCGGTGATAATAACCACTTTAACATTCTCATCTTTTTCCGCTAAATCAACGGCCTTTTCCAGCTCGTTTAAAGTTTCGGTATTTAAGGCGTTTAAAGCCTTGGGCCTATTCATAGTAATAAGGGCTATCCCATCTTCTACCTTGTATAATAAATTATTGAATTCCGCCATAACTCCAACTTCCTTTTCTTCCATATTTTTTAGAGATTAGTTATAAGTATAGAACCCTTTACCTGTCTTTTTCCCTAAATGCCCGGCTCTCACCATTTTCTTAAGAAGGGGACAGGGACGGTATTTAGGGTCACCATACTCACGATACAGTACTTCCATAACAGCCAGTAACACATCTAAACCGATAAGATCCGTTAAGGCCAGGGGTCCCATGGGGTGGTTGCACCCATAGACCATCCCGTTATCTATATCCTCGACAGTAGCAACGCCCTCATCCAAAAGATAAATGGCTTCGTTTAACATGGGATCAAGGATACGGTTAACCACAAAACCAGGTTTATCTTTAGCCACAATTGTAACTTTTCCCATGGTTTTACCTGTTTCTAACGCTGTTTCCAAAGTATCCTCGGCTGTTAGATATCCTCTGGTTATCTCCAAAAGTTTCATAACTGGCACTGGATTAAAAAAATGCATGCCGATCACTTTTTCCGGCCGTTTGGTAGCTGAAGCAATTTCTGTGATGGAGATAGAAGAAGTGTTGCTGGCCAGAATCGCTTCAGGTTTACAAAGGTTATCCAGACTAGCAAAGACTTCTTTTTTTACGGCTACATCTTCCGTAATAGCTTCGATGACCAGGTCTGCATCTTTTGCTGCTTCCAGCTCGGTTGTTACAGTTAATCTTTTAAGGGCCTTTTCTTTGTCCTCTTCTTTCATTTTTCCTTTTTCAACGAGTTTCTGAAAGTTTTTGGCAATTTTCTCTGCTGCTTTTTCAACGATTTTATCAGATACATCACGCATGATCACATCATATCCAGCCTGGATGGCCACCTGGGCAATACCCGAACCCATTTGTCCTGCACCAACAATAAAAATCTTACTAATTTTCATCTTATTCCCTCCCTCTGGCCTTAACTTAGTGTTAATCAATTTAAACCAAAATATATTCTAAAGTCTTATATATCAAGG
>CAZWTM010000091.1:0-9281 GCA_964637385.1 uncultured Peptococcaceae bacterium | reverse complement strand
AAAGAGCGTAGAGCTGGTGGGGTAAAGGAGTGACGCTGCCTTCGAGAGGCGCCAGGAGGATATCCGGTCGGGCCAGGCTTTCAGCGATTTGGGCCGCGGCGACCGTGTAAATAAGCCGCTCCCGGCTGGATATGCCTGCCTCCGTTATCGAAGATAGCTCGTTTCCCTGAACTCGAATAACTGCGTCCCGGCCCGGCACCCAGACGCGGTAGACCGCCTGGCCCCACAGGTCCAGGGCCTCGATAACCTTTACCGGTTCACGGTACTCCCAGCTCCAGGCCCAGTCACCGGGCCGCCATATACCATCCCACTGCAAAACCGACACCTCACCGGCCGATAAATCATTCATCACATCCGCGTCAGGAACTTTGCATCCAATTAGGCTGATTGAATAGCTAAGCTAAGAATTAGATAGCTTTTCCGCAAGTAAATTATTTTTTTATAGAAACGAATTTCCTGGGATAATAGTACTTGCTTTAATAAAGTGAAGTGAGAAGAAGATTTAAAGATAGCCTAATAACTTTTCTACGAATTCTATCACGTACCCCCGATTTAATCTGTCATGGCAATACTGATTGGTGTAATTCCGCAGGCAGCCATAGCAGCTGGTATCAGCTCGTTTGCCACCACATTCACATTTGGAGACTATATCTAACGTCCGGCGCAAAACATCCATGAAATTTTCTTTTTCTGCAATCCTCTTAACATGACCCGCCCCGCCGGGTACATCATCAAACAGCACCAGGGCAGGACTGTGGGGATTGCCCGCATAAGGGTATAAAGTACCATCAACATCCTGTCGTTCGATCTCCAACGCGCTGCAAGCCCCCTCCAGCAACCCATATAACAAAGAATCCCAGAAGCCTGTGCGTCTGTCATCGTAATCTGGTAACCACAGCCTTAGAATATCAGTTTTAAATTCGTAACCCAATGAATAGCGATCAGCTCGGCTTTTACAGTCTTTTCCCCAAGGTGTTTTATGAGAAGGCAAAGGTTTCCCAGTATTAACCTCAGCATAACCACAGAATTGACAGATCTTAAAACCTCTCTTCCCGGCGCTGTTTATTACTGCCAGCTTGCCTTCGCCAGCCTGTATCTTGAGATTAAAAGCACCCAGGTTCAAAGTGATTTCCTCTTCCATCCTTCCTTCCTGAGCAAAGTACTTCCGGGTGGTGTAAGTTTTTTGAGGTTTTGACATGGTAGGTGCCATAGGTTTGTCGGCGATAAAACCAAATTCAGGGGTAATAAATATCCCACGCTGGTTACCTATTTTCTCGCCACAAATACATGTATCCATAACCGACTGTTTATCCGCTATGTCACTTTGGTAGTAACCACAATGATCACAAATGGCATACGTATATTTTACAGGTTCCCGGTCCGGGAGCTTTTTCAGGTACCTGCTGGTCCATAACTTGCCCCCTGCAATTACCTGACTCCCCGGTGCGTATTCGGACAACGCTACCTTGAGATCCCTGTCGAGTTCCAAACCTCTGGCTTCCTCACCATGGTGATAGATCTGCAATTCCACCACATCTACAGGAAAACCATACTTGGGAATCACATTATGCTGAGATAAAAAGTTGAGAATATAGCGCCTTTCCAGGGTATTGATAGTCTTTTGAACAGCAAGGGCTTTTTCATATCTCTCTGCATCCCTGTATTCCCTTTCGACGGCTTTTAATTCCCGCAGATCTGTCATCAGTTGCGCCTCTGCCTTGCTAAGCACTCCATCCCGCTCATGTAAAAGCTCCTCGACCCAGCTCCAATCGTCAACACCAAGCCTTTCCCACATTTTTTCGGGAATAATCCGCTTCAGGCTGGCTTTTAATTCCACGGGTCGTTTTCGTAAAAAATCCTTTAAAACCCCGGTAGCTGATTTTTCGGACTCCTTAAAGAAGGCATTGACCTGGCCAAAATACTCCGGCCATCGTTTCCAAAACATCGCCAAAGCAACTGCATACATGTGCCGCTTTATAATTTTTTCGTTGCTGATCTCGATATGCGGAGAACGAATTTCTCCCTTAATAATCCGCAGCGGGTCAGTATAGTAGGCAAAGTCATGGGAACGGCGCTGGCAAAAGGTGAGAGCAAAGGCTGTTGAGCTTGTCCTCCTGCCAGCCCGCCCGGCCCGCTGAATGTAATTGGCCGCCGTCGGTGGTACATTGCGCATAAAAACGGTTTCTAGTTCCCCCACATCAACACCCAGCTCAAAGGTAGTAGAACAGCTCAAAACATTAACCTGTCCATCATAGAACTCTTTCTGAACTCTGCTAGCCCTTTCAGTAGTAAGCTGGGCAGTGTGTTCGCTGGCTTGCATTACTAAAGGCAAGGTATCAAGGTACAATTTGCGATAATGATTGTTTACCAGTTCTTTTGCAGGGTTACATGCAACTAGCCTGCCATCGCACCTGTAGGTGGGGCAGACACCCCGAAGATTATGCACCGTTAGGCCATGGCATTTGCTGCAGCGATACCAGGTCACAGAATCGTCAATCACTGCCGGGAGTATCCTCCAGTATTCTGGTTTCAGGCAATACACATCACCGTACTTTTTTGATTCATGATGGCTGGAAAAGTGAGTTTTCCACGGCGCTCTTTCACCTGCAAGCAACTTGCTCCAGATCTTGGCCAGTAGCTCTTCAACCTCTGGGCGTCTAATTCCGTTACCTATAACATCTGCCAATCGCAACAAATAATCCAGCCGGGAATTGCTACGGCCTTTAGCAGCAGGGTTCCAGCTGTAAATCCGTCCTGGAACCGACATGTTTTCTTTAAAATAATACTCTTTATTTCGGGGTGCAAAGAAGGAATCTCTCGGATCAACACAATCGGGGAAACGAACAGCACCGTTTCTCCGCACACTGTCCAATAAAACCATGATGAGAGTGGTTGCTTCGTCGGCAGTAAAGTTCCAGGGTTCTCTACACAAAGCTTTAGGCGGGCTCCAGTTTGGCGGCGGTACCGGCATAAATCCCAGCAATCCTTGCCCCTCCAGCCCTAAGGTGCGGTCTCCGGCCATAAATTCATGCAGCACCCATTTCCAGGCTTCCGTTTCCAATTGCTGGTAACTCATTTTATGAAATAGCTGTAGATCGCCAAGCATCTTCTTGACAAAGTCAGCTAAATCGTTAACCTTCCACTGATTGGCCAGGACTTTGTCCCTGTATTTATCCAGAGTCATAATTATCAACCGGCGCTGCAAAATCTGATTGTAAGAGGCTTGCAGGTAGCTGGCAAAATAAGCGGCGTCCTGGCGGCTGTCAGAAAAAATCAGCAGGCGACGGTTGCTTTTGTAATCGTCGGTGCCACCGGTAGTTTCCCAATCATCTTCAGCAACAATATCGGTTTTCAATTCCCCAGTCTGCTCAGGTATTTGCTGGTAGAGAGCAGTAGCCAGAACGCTGGTCACAGCCTCAGCTCCCACCACAAATCGCCTTACCACAGAACCCAGGGCATTGATACTTCCGCAGGCCGGACACCTATGGACATTTCCGTTTTTACTTGGTACTTTAATTACCGTGAAGATACATTCTTTTCCACAATCGCAAGGGGGTTCAATATTGGCAGCAGATTTCACAGACCTGCATTTTCCACACAAAAGATAGCCTTCCTCTGCCGGTATTTCTTCTCCACCACCACCAACTATTTCATCTTCGTTTTCTTCGGAAACAGGCTCTTTATCCTCAAGAAGTAAAAAATACACCAGGTTGTTACTATCGTCGTAAAAGCGATTGCCTGGCTGCTTGAGAAAGTCATGCTGGCCAACCTTATCCAATTCTCCCACCAGATACAGCGAATTGCACCGACGGCAGGTAGCAGCTTCAAAGACAGGATAACGGCTGCCGTTACTTCCCTCAATCCACTCCCGTCTTTCCATATACAGTCGCTTTTCGGGCAACAACGAAACATATCCACCTTCAACCGCCCGAATAAACAAATGGTACCTGGCCGGCAAAAGGGGTTGCCCGTCAGTATCCAGTTTGGCTTTATTTGCCAGGTATACAAGGGCCACTAAATGACTTTGTCTGTCTTTATCACCCGGGAATAATTCGCTGGCCGCATCAGCGATAGAACACGGCTTTTTTTCCAGCATCTGTTGCAAAGTAATTACCCGGCTGTCACCGGAAAGGACCAGGTGGATAAATCTGGTCCATTCCCCACTACAGTTCTTCTGTGCTGCTTTCAAGATTTCCTCAGGGACACCTGAACTAAGACCTTCACGCATCAAAGTGGGTATTTTATCCGGGTCTTTCCCATCAACGATCTCAACCCATCGCTGGTAAAGTGCACTGTCCGGACTGCCCCAGCTCCTTCCGGCAATAATCAGCTGTTTCTTATAACCAATTACTATATCCTGACGTGCAGGGTCACTGGCAATCCATTCAAACTTCTCGCCAAACAATCTTTCTCCAAAGACGGCCAACTGCTTAAAATCTTTTTCACTTCCTCCCAACGTAGCACTGGTACCTATGCATTGCAGGGCTCCTGGCTTGCTTTCCACAACTCTATCTTTCAGCCGCCTCAAGAGCATGGCCATTTCGATTCCTTTAGCTCCTGAATATGTATGAACTTCATCAATAACGATAAAGCGCCAATCCCGGGCATATTCACTATCAAAAAATACATGGTCTTCGGGGCGCAGTAATAAGAATTCCAGCATGGCATAATTGGTAAGCAGAATATGTGGGGGTGACTCCTTCATCCTCTCCCTGGAAAGAAATTCGTTGGACAGTAAAACTTCTTTCGGGTTCATTTGCTTGAAGCGTTCAACCGCCCGATTCTCGTTCTGTTCTGTCTCTCCCGTGTAGCTTCCAAAGGTAATGTCAGGGTAATTCTTTAGCAGTTTGCGCAGCCTTTTTAACTGATCGTTGGCCAGGGCGTTCATAGGGTACAGCAACAACGCTCGTACTCCCGGTCCGAGCCGGCCTTGTTCCTTCTGCCGGAACAAATGGTTGAGGATAGGGATTAAAAATGTTTCAGTCTTTCCACTGCCGGTACCGGTAGCTACAATAATATTTCTTTTGTCTTCCACCAGCTTTCGGATAGCAATTTCCTGATGCAAATATAAATTCCGATCCAAGGGTAATTCCGGTGTGCTCAACTTCCTGAACTCGGGAGACAGCACTCCCTGTTCTATCAGGAAATTCACTGAATTACCACTCTCAAAAGGCGGAGTAGCTTCCAAAATAGGCCCCCTGGCAAATTTTTCTGGCTTTCTCAATTCGTCAGCCAACTGCTTATGTAACCCCATATCATTGAAGGCAAAAGTTGTTTCCAGGTAAACCAGGTACCGGTTTACAATTGCATCAGTCGCTTTCAGCGGATCTAAACCCATCTTTCCCCCTCCTTACCGCAACATATATATAATCGGGGAAAATTACCTCATTTTTGCATTCTCTGTGTGCATTCTCCCAAAATAACGCCCGGCATCTTATGCAATACATTACTCCATCTCTATCTTTATCCTGCAGAAAGGGTAACCTGGTACAATCCTCAAATTCTAAATAAAAACTTACGGGGTTGTAATCCAGCATGATGGGTTTACCATCTTGATTAGAAGTACAAACTATCCCCTCGAACCGTTCCTCTCCCTCAAATTCAGGCGAGATACGAATATCCTGAATCCAGTATTCTCTTCCCGCCGGAATCTTTTTGTCCTCACACTCAAAAGCCTCTATGGTAAGCCCCTTTTCTAATACATCATCCAGTCTTTCGTCCCTGGACCCAATCATAACATCTATGCAATTCTCGCTATTAGACTCTGGTAACAAGGTTTCATCTTCACCCCATGGATCATCAACAGCAAACTGCAGTCTGTACCGACTTGCTGGCAATCGGCCCTTGGATTCAACAATTTCCACCCTGGAAACCCCATCGGGAATAAAATGTTCAATCATGCTTATTCCAGGCATATCCAGCGGCCAGAAACGAACTACCCTGTTGAAAGCTCTGCCTAGATCCTTCCATTCCAGAATAATTGTTCGTACATCATCCTGAGGCCTCTGTTCTATTTTAATCCCCGCTACCTGCCAGCGGGTCCTCACCTGAATAAGGGTAAATGGAGGAAAGCGATTATCCTCGAGAATAAGTAACAAATTATGAAGAGGCTTGTTGCTCTCCCGGAGGGCATCACTGAATTGCTGTAGGTCAAAGACAACGAGCTCCTGCTTAATAGGGCGGGAAATAACTTGTCTGTGGTCTTCCAGAGCCAATGTAACCTCCCCTGAAACAATAGGTGGTAACCGCAGCTGAACTTCCCCCAGGTCTTCATGCCATATTTCTTCTACTTCGGTCTTCCAGGTGTCAGTTCCACCTTTCCGCCAGCGAACACTTGGAATATCTATGTAAACTTCAAGTCTAAAGTTTTGCCCTTCCTGTACATGATAACATATTTCCCCAGAAAGCTGTTGTTGTCGGGTATCAAATTCAATCAGTACTTTATAAGTAGAACTCTCGACTAACGCCGCGGGCGGATGAACCAAGAAATTAAACGGACACTCGGAACTAATCTCCAATTGCCCTGACTCTTTTTTCCACAATTGAGGACAGTAAATATCCTTGTCAAAATGCAATTCAGTGCCGGGAATTACGATACAATTTTCAGTCCAAATAACATTCTGCCTGCGAATCAAAGATACTGTGCATAACCCGTTAACATCTCCAGCAATAGCAGCCAGGGGCACGTAAACATCCTTACCTTCACAAATCGCCTCCCCCAGGTCCTTTAAAGGTAGATACCGACTGTCGCCAGGGTAATCCAACCGCACCCCGTATAGGTATAATTCTTCAGGATCAGGTAGCGAGAACACCAGTTCCGGTAGCTTGCCCAGGTACACCGGTATATTATCTTTGGTCTTCAGGACCGTTATCCTGTTGCCTCCGAACAACTTGGGTTCCAACTGTTCCTTCCTCTTAAGAATGTACACCCCGGCTTTCGACTCAACCAGTACAAAATCGATGTCATCGAGATGCACATATGAGTATTCATAGGCGGACCAGTGACCAGTCAACTGCTCTTGTTCTTTAACCGCCTGGACAGGTTGTATCCTGCTCCCAGCAGGGGCAACCAGGTAAGCGTCTCCTGTTGGCAACTGCTCCTCTTCAATTAACTCTCCCCGCGAGTTGAAAAGCAGGCATAATTTATCGCCACCTATACCGTTAATCTCCCAACACCTGTTAATTTCTCCGCATTTGAGCTCAAAGTAGTATACAGATTCAGGTCGCTCCAGCTCTAAAATAACAGGCTCAGTTCGAAACTGGCCATCTTTAGTCTTTTTAATAAAAACATCTTTTTCCCATTTAGCCCCAGATTTTCCTCGAATCAAAAATACAGCCTCTGGTGCTTTTTTTACGGATTGTTGAGGCAACTCCACCTTAAGGGAACGATCAAGAGTATTTAATCTGATAAGCGGCCGGCGTGAAGTTATATTTTCCGCCTCTCTCCAGCCCCACGGCTGTTGTTCTGCAGCCAACATACTTTTTCCCTGCTGGTGCCACCATTTTTCCATAGACCGGGCAATTCTGGAAGGTAAAGTAATACCGTTAATTTTTTCATCACCCTGAACCAGCTTCTGCAGCAACAACAGAGAATTAAACACAAATTTGCTTGATATATCCACTCCCTGTATTAAAAAGGTGCGGGTGGATTCATTCAAAAAATACAACGGCTTTTTGCTCCGTTCCATTTTTTCTTCCAATTCCAATTTTTGCTTCCGCACCTCGGTCAGGCTGACGTGAAGAGAATCTTCATCGGAATGCTCCTCTATTAAAGGTAGGCTGTCCAACAGAACATCAATATCGATCTGGCTTGATATTTCCCCTTTTATAATCTCAATTTCACGGCGTATATCTCTCTGTTGAGCCAGCTCCTCCAACCCGTCCTCCAGCTCACCTTTACCCAGCTTGACCAGTTTCATTTTGTATCCAGCAATTTCTTCTTTGAGCATGGATAACTGTTCCTTATATTGGAAAAGTTCTTGTTTAGAAACAGTTGCCATCCCATGCCTACCTGCAGCGATTTCTTGCTCTGCTTTGCCCAGGTCCTCCAATTGCTTCTCAATTTCTCGACGGCCTTTCAAAAGTTGTTGAACCTTCTGCAAGCCCTCGGGCAATAGTGGCCATGGCTCTGCCAGAAGATGGCTCCGCACGGGTAAATTGCTGAGATATTGCGCCAGCATACGCCTGGTTTCCATGGCCTGCCGATATCGCTGCCGCAACACTAAACGCAATAGCCATCCCCAAGAACCGGTAAACACCCTGATAGCAGAAAAAGATTCTCTGGCCAATTTCTCAATATCTTCAATTGGAAGTTCTAACAGAGGAACGGCTAAACCTTCATCCCAACAGTCCAATACTTGGACAGCAGCTGCTGCTATTTTCTGATTGTATTTATAGAGTTCGGAAAGCCCAACTTCTTTGATTTCAGCAATTTCCTGGGCCTTCTCCACCCAATTACAAATCTGCTGCAAATTATCACGTTCTGCCTCAGCATGCTCCAGCCATCTCTCTGGAAGAGCCAATAGCTCAGTTAACTCGTCAGATTCTTTAATTTCGGCTTTTAATTCCCTCAACCGCTTTAACCTATCCTTGTGTTTCCACTGCTCCAGGGCAATACCCAAAGACTTTTCCCGTTTGTCAAGTTCTGCAAGTTGATCCTGCAAATCTTGAGACATAAGATATTCCTGGCGCCAGTTTGCCACTATATGTTTTACTTCGTCCCAGTTTACCCAGTTTTCTATCAGCCCGGCATGTTTGCGGTCTTTGAATAATGCCATTATCACATCAGAGAAGTAACTGTCGAGATAAGAATTCGGAACATAGCCATGAGCCAGAATTGGTACTATATAGCGCAATTTACCTTCAAATTTAGGCAATTTATACTTCTCAACTGCCTTGAGAAAAGTTTCGCCCAAAATCTTTTGCCATTTTACCTGAGCTTGAGGCAGTTCAAGGACCCTGTATACCGGGTCCCAAAAGTTATCCCTGTAGTGCAATATACCCATCCAAACAAGAAAGATGGCAATACTCAGGGAATTCTCAATAGCAGGATATGGTTTTTTTAACTCCCTTGAGATCAACTTTGCCAGGTGATTGAGCTCCTCTTGATTCAACTCGATATCCCCTAGAAGGGCCAAATCCGAAGAGCCAGCCAGCAACTCTTCAAAATATTTGTCGCTAGCATGCAAATGGTCACATTGGAGTAATCCCACTTTTTTCACCTTCTTCAAAAAACGCAAGAGCTCCAAAACGTGCCCCGGCTCCAGGCCCAGTCACCGGGC